>CANPZR010000026.1 GCA_947589175.1 uncultured Lachnospiraceae bacterium
CGAGGCGGACCAGATTATTTTTTCTGCTTACGAAAGACATTTTGCCAACATTCAGGAGACATTACAGGATATTATAAAGAAAGCCTACGAGGAACTGGGGGATCTTCCCATCGCCCCGATGATTACGGGCTCCGGCGGGCTCACCATTTCCAAGCATTTAGATATACCCTTTGTACAGGAAGTAGTCAGCGTGGCTGCCTCCCTAAAAAAGTACGCCCCGCGCACGGACGTAGCCATTGAGCTGGGCGGCGAGGACGCCAAGATCATCTATTTCACCGACGGCATCGAGCAGCGCATGAACGGCATATGCGCCGGGGGAACCGGCTCCTTTATCGACCAGATGGCCACCCTGTTAAAGACCGACGCCGCCGGGCTGAACGAGTACGCCAAAAATTACCAGGCCCTCTATCCCATCGCGGCCCGCTGCGGCGTATTTGCCAAATCGGACATACAGCCCCTGATCAACGAGGGCGCTGCCAAGGAAGATCTGGCCGCCTCTATTTTCCAGGCGGTCGTCAACCAGACCATCAGCGGCCTCGCCTGCGGCAAGCCCATCCGCGGCAACGTGGCATTTTTGGGAGGACCCCTCCACTTTCTCACGGAGCTGAAGGAGGCCTTTATCCGCACGCTGAACTTAAAGGGCGACGCCATTATCGCGCCGGAGAATTCTCATCTGTTCGCCGCCAGCGGAGCGGCTATGAACGCGGACAGCTACATCCATGGCGCAGCGGCGGGCGACAAAAACGCCTGCGGAGCCGCTACGAGCGCGGACAGCAATGCCAATAGCGGAAAAAATACCACGCTGGGCCGCCTTCTCGAAAAGCTGTCCTCGGAGATTCACCTGGAATTTGAGGTCACAAGAATGGAGCCTCTTTTTAAGGATGAAAAAGAATACAACGATTTTCTGGAGCACCACAGCCGTCACAGCGTCAAAAAGGGCGACCTCGCCACCTACGAGGGCAACGTCTTTTTGGGCATCGACGCCGGTTCCACGACGACCAAGGCGGCGCTCGTGGGCGAGGACGGCTCGCTTCTGTACTCCTTTTACGACAATAACAACGGAAGCCCGCTGAAAACGACGATCAAGGCCATCAAGGAAATCTATCAGCTTCTGCCGGAGAGCGCCACCATCGTGCGCTCCTGTTCCACCGGATACGGCGAGGCTCTGATCCAGTCCGCCCTGATGCTGGACGAGGGCGAGGTGGAAACAGTTTCCCACTACTACGCGGCCTCCTTCTTTGAGCCGGATGTAGACTGCATCCTGGATATCGGCGGGCAGGACATGAAGTGCATTAAGATTAAAAATGACTCGGTGGACAGCGTCCAGCTCAACGAGGCCTGCTCCTCCGGCTGCGGCTCCTTTATTGAGACGTTCGCCAGATCTCTCAACTATGAGGTCAAAGATTTTGCCAAACTGGCGCTCTTTGCGGAGAATCCCATCGACCTGGGCTCCCGCTGCACCGTTTTTATGAATTCCAAGGTCAAGCAGGCGCAGAAGGAGGGCGCCACCGTGGCGGACATCTCCGCGGGACTGGCGATTTCCGTCATCAAAAACGCCCTGCTGAAAGTAATCAAGCTGACCGATCCGAAGGATCTGGGCGCCCATGTGGTCGTCCAGGGCGGAACCTTCTACAATGACGCCGTTCTCCGGAGCTTTGAGCGCGTCTCCGGCTGCGAGGCCGTGCGCCCGGACATCGCCGGAATCATGGGCGCCTTCGGCGCGGCGCTCATTGCCAGGGAACACTACGAGGAGGGCATGGAGACCACTATGCTCCCCTTAGAGGACATTATCAATCTGAAATTTGAGAGCAGCATGGCGCGCTGCAAGGGCTGCACCAACCACTGCCTTCTGACCATCAACCGCTTTACCGGCGGACGGCAGTTCATCTCCGGCAACCGCTGCGAGCGGGGACTGGGGAAGGAGAAGTCCCACACGGACATCCCCAATCTATACGAATATAAAAACAAGCGGCTGTTTGAACACTACACGCCCCTGTCGCCGGATCAGGCGTACCGGGGCAAGGTGGGCATCCCGCGCGTACTCAATATGTACGAGAACTACCCGTACTGGTTTACGTTTTTCACGGAATTAGGATACCAGGTGGTGCTCTCGCCCGCCTCCAGCCGCAACATCTACTCGCTGGGCATCGAATCCATCCCCAGCGAGTCAGAATGTTATCCGGCCAAGCTGGCTCACGGCCACATATCATGGCTGTTAAAACAAGGATTAACTTACATCTTTTACCCTTGTGTCCCCTATGAGCGCCGGGAATTTAAGGATTCGGGCAATCACTACAACTGCCCTATCGTCACCTCCTATGGCGAGAACATAAAAAACAACGTAGAGGAGTTAAAGGACGATTCAATCACATTTCAGAATCCCTTTGTCTCCTTTGAGAGCGATAAAATTCTGGCGGATGAGCTGGTAAAATATCTGGGAAAGGAAAACGACATCCCCGCGAGCGAAATCCGCGCCGCCGCCCACAAGGCCTATGAGGAGCTGGAGCGGACCAGGCAGGATATCTGCCGCAAGGGCGAGGAGATCCTCCAGTGGATGAAGGAAACCGGCAAGCGCGGCATCGTGCTGGCCGGCCGCCCCTATCACATCGATCCGGAAATCAACCACGGCATCCCGGAGCTGATTACCTCCTATGATATCGCCGTCCTCTCCGAGGACAGCATATCGCATCTGGCGTCCATCGACCGGCCCACCATCGCCGTGGACCAGTGGATGTACCACTCCCGCCTGTACGCGGCGGCAAGCTTCGTCCGCACGCAGGACAATCTGGAGATGATCCAGCTCAATTCCTTTGGCTGCGGCCTGGACGCGGTCACGACGGACCAGGTCAACGACATCCTCACAAGCTCCGGCAAAATCTGCACGGTGCTGAAAATCGACGAGGTGAACAATCTGGGAGCGGCAAGAATCCGCATCCGCTCGCTGATCTCCGCCGTCAAGGACCGCGCCCGCAAGGGAATACGGCCCCATGTGGCAAGCAGCGCGCACAACCGCGTCGTATTTACCGAAGAAATGCGAAAGACCTACACCATACTGGCGCCGCAGATGTCGCCCATTCATTTTGACCTGCTCATGCCCGCCCTGTCCGCCTGCGGATACAATCTGGTAACGCTGCCGAGCGGCGTGGGCGAGCTGGATTACGGCTTAAAATATGTAAACAACGACGCCTGCTATCCCTCCCTCCTCGTAGTGGGGCAGTTCATGAAGGCGCTGCTGTCCGGCGAGTACGACCTGGACCGCACGGCGCTCATTATCACCCAGACGGGAGGCGGATGCCGCGCCACCAACTACATCGGCTTCATACGCCGCGCGCTGAAAAAGGCGGGCATGGAGCAGATTCCGGTCATTTCGCTCAGCGCGGGACTGGAGAAAAATCCGGGCTTCAAGATCAACTACCGGCTGCTAAAGGGCGCCATCCACGCCCTGATCTACGGGGATCTGTTTATGCGGGTCGTATACCGCACACGCCCCTACGAGAAGGTTCCCGGCTCCGTCAACGCCCTTCATGAGAAATGGAAGGCGCGCTGCATCGAGGCGGTCAAGAACCCGAAACAGTCGGAGTTAAAGAAAAATGTACAGGCAATCGTCAAGGATTTCGATGAAATAGAGCTGGATGAATCCATGAAGAAACCGCGGGTCGGCATCGTGGGCGAGATTCTCGTGAAATTCCTCCCCGCCGCCAACAACTACGTCGTGAATCTGCTGGAGTCCGAGGGCGCCGAGGCGGTCTGCCCGGATATGCTGGACTTCTTCATGTACAGCGCATATGACAGCGTTTTCAAGGCGGACCATCTGGGATTTGGCAAGACGGGAAAGACACTGGGCAAATCCGCCGTGTGGCTGTTGGAGAGCTTCCGAAAGCCTCTCTGCGAGGCCCTGCGTGCCAGCAAACGGTTCGAGGCGCCGCCCTCTCTCTACACACTGGTCGATTACGCGAAGCCGTTCGTATCTCCCGGCAACCAGACCGGCGAGGGGTGGTTTTTGACCGGCGAGATGATTGAGCTGATCCACAGCAATGTCCCCAACATTGTCTGCACGCAGCCCTTCGGCTGCCTCCCCAACCATGTGGTGGGAAAAGGCGTGATCAAGCAGCTCCGGAAGGCCTTTCCGAAGGCCAATATCGTGGCAGTGGATTACGATCCGGGCGCCAGCGAGGTCAACCAGTTGAACCGCATCAAGCTGATGTTAGCCACCGCCCACGAAAATCTTTCGGAACAAAACTGACAAGAAAAAAATATTGTGCTTCTTGAATGCATTAAGAAAAGCGGCATCCTTACGGATACCGCTTTTCTCATTTATTGGATGAATCACTATCACTTATTTTTACATTCTCTCTTTTCTAGAAAACATAACCAGAAAGATGGCCATTGCCAGTGCGGATACAACCATGCCCATAATCGGGAAGAACATGTTGGTGTTATCTCCTGTCTCCGGTGCGGCATCTGTCAGAGGAACTTCCTCATCCAGAATCGTGGTCTTCTTCGTCTTTGGCTTTGCCTTTTTCTCCGGACCTGCCGGAGCCTTCGGAGTGTCCTCATCCACAATCGTGGTAGTCGGCGTATCATCATCGTCAATGGTAACGCCCGGATCTTCTGTCGTCTCAGGTATTGCTGTAGCATCTGCCGGTGTCTCTGTAGGCTCCGTCGGAGTAGCAGTCGGCTCAACGCTTGCTGACGGAACAGGCGTATTCTCAGTAACCGGTGTAATTACCGGGGTCTGCTCCGGTTCATTGGAAGGCTGCTCGGTAGGCTGCTCGGTAGGCTGCTCCGAAGGAGTAGACACTGGAGTAGGAACTGGAGTTACCTTCGGCGTAGCTGTCGGCGCTTCCGTCGGAGTAACAACCGGTGTAGCTGTCGGTTCCTCCGTAGACTTTGGAGTAACTGTTGGGGTCTTCTTCGGCTCCTCTGTAGGCTGCTCGGTAGGCTGCTCCGAAGGAGTAGACTTTGGAGTAGACTTTGGAGTAGCTGTCGGGGTCTTCTTCGGCTCCTCTGTAGGCTGCTCCGAAGGAGTAGACTTTGGAGTAGACTTTGGGGTAGCCGTCGGGGTCTTCTTCGGCTCCTCTGTAGGCTGCTCGGTAGGCTGCTCCGAAGGAGTAGACTTTGGAGTAGCCGTCGGGGTCTTCTTCGGCTCCTCGGTAGGGGTTGCCGTCGGAGTCTTCTTCGGCTCCTCGGTAGGGGTTGCCGTCGGAGTCTTCTTTGGCTCCTCAGTTGGGGTAGCGGACGGAGAAGGTGTTGACTTCTTATCCGGAACCTTCTTAGAAATCATATGCCACTCACCGCCGGTGCTGACTATCACATCACATACCAGCCAGCCCTCGCCGGTAACATCAATATTAACGTATGCTTTAGGCGCAATCACAGAGGCATGCATGCCATCGGATCCAATATGAAGATCCGTTATATCCGGGAAATTCCAAATCACGGATTCAGCTATCTCTTCATCGCTCTTTGAGCCCTTGACAACATCTACCGTATATCTCGGAATCGTAAAGCTTTCCTCTTCCTGGGAATTGAACACGACTGTCTGGCTGCCCCTGATCTTGATTTTCAGGCCGCCATTGGCAATCTTGCCATCTTTGAGACTGCTGACCATCTCTTCAGCGTCTACATAGACAACATCACTCTCTTCCTCGGATACATCAATGACATAATTATTCATGTCAGTTGCTTCTGGCGTTTCAATATCGCACTTGCCCACTACAGACTCGGAGTAATCCTGAACCTTTTTGAGCATCCCCTTTACTTCTTCCTTGACGCTCTCATCAATAATCACTTCCGGATCGCCGCGGAACTGAGGCTCTCCCTCTACTTCGCCAATCTTAATAACACCAGCGGCGTTGGCCTTGCTCCCAACGGTATTTCCCACTGTGTGTCCGTTTCCCTGATACTTGCCGGCTGCAAAGTTCGTCTCCATATCGCCTGTCTGATACAGTTCATTGCAAACCACTCCATACTCAATACAGTCCTGCAGAAACGGCTCATTGCCGCTATTGGACGCATAGGATATCCCTCCTACAATAGCAAACACAACAGCTAGAGCAACCACTCCGGCGCTGATCTTTGCAAGTGTCGCCTGTCTAATCCTTCTCATTCTTCTCATCCTTCCCCTCTTGATTTCTAAAAAAATTGTAAATTAGTTCCCCATGCTCAAATTGTAACACGAACGATTTATTGAAGTAAAGCAAAATATTTCCAATCCCTATGCTTTTATCGCTTTTCTGCATAATGCACAAATACTTATCGACTTTTTTCGACTTTCATTGTCATTTTACACAGTATTTACTTATTCTTTAGAATCATGAAGCATTTCTTCCATAAATTGAATGCGAAAAAGGGACGCCTTGGAACTGCGCCCCTTTCACTTAATTATAATTTATATTTTAGTTCTTTTTTCTGCGAAGCAAGAGTACCATTACAATTATCACTACGGACAATCCCATTCCCACTACAGGAATCAGAAGATTTGTCGTATCTCCCGTCTCCGGTGCGGCGTCAGACAACGGTACATCTTCGTCCAGAATCGTTGTCTTTTTGGTCTTTGGCTTCGATTTTTCCCGGATAGTCAACGCCGTCTTTGGTGTTTCCTCATCTTCGATCATTGTCTTTGGCGTATCCTCATCCTCAATCATCGTGGTCGGAGTATCTTCATCACCAATCTGCGTTGTATCGTCATTATTATCCTCGTCTACAGCCGGTGCTGTCGGAGTAGCGCTGGGTTCCTCCGAAGAAGTAACTTCCGGCGTTGTCTCCGCTTCTGGTGTGGACGACACCTCCGGAGTCGTGGACACCTCCGGAGTCATTGACACCTCTGGAGTCATTGACACCTCTGGAGTCATTGACACCTCTGGAGTCATTGACACTTCCGGAGTCATTGACACCTCTGGAGTCATTGACACTTCCGGCGTCATTGACACCTCTGGAGTCGTGGATACTTCCGGCGTCATTGATACCTCTGGGGTCGTGGATGCCTCTGGCGTGGACGATACCTCTGGAGTCGGCGACACCTCCGGTGTCGTGGATACCTCTGGGGTCATTGTTACCTCTGGGGTCGTGGATGCCTCTGGTGTCGTGGATGCCTCTGGGGTCGTGGATGCCTCTGGTGTCGGCGACACCTCCGGTGTCGTGGATACCTCCGGTGTCGTGGATACCTCCGGTGTCGGTGTCGGGGTTGCTGTCGGAACAGGTCCCGGGGTAAGCACTGGCGGCGGCGTCAACAGCGGCGTCGGTGTAGGTGTCGCGGTCGGTGTGGCCGTTGGCGTAGCAGTCGGCGTTGGTGCCGGCGTTTCTCCGGGGCCAGGTGTAGCAGTCTCTACCGGCACAGTCGGCGTCGGACTCGGCACTGGAGTGATTACCGGTGTAGGTGTTGGGGTGGCCGTCGGTGCCGGAGTTAAAGTAATGGCAGGCGGCGGTGTTATAACCGGTGGCGGCGTTATATAAATAGTAGGCGTCGGCGTTGCTGTCGGAATCGGAGTAGGTGTAGGCGTCGCGGTCGGCGCTTCAGAAGGAGTAGGCTCCGGCGTCGGTGCAACGGTCGGTGTGGCCGTCGGCGCTTCAGAAGGCTTCTCCGAAGGCGTAGGCTTTGGTGTCACCTTTGGAGTTGCCTTCGGTGTCCGTGTAGGCTCCTCAGTCGGGGTTGCCGTTGGCGTCGGTGCAGGCTCCTCGCTCGGAGTTGCTTCTGGCGTCGATGTAGGCTCCTCGCTCGGGCTTGCCGTTGGTGACGGCTCCTCAGAAGGAGTAGGCTCCTCGCTCGGACTTACCTCTGGTGTTGGCGTCGGTTCCTCAGAAGGCTGCTCCGAAGGCGTAACCTCTGGCGTCGGTGTAGACTCCTTCGTCGGCTCTGGCGTCGGCGTAGGCTTCTTTGTCGGCTTCTCGGTAGGCGTAGGCTCTTCCGTCGGCGTCGGTTTTTCGGTCGGAGTTGACGTGGGCTCTTCCGTTGGCGTCGGATCCTTGATATTGCTGGAAATCATGTGCCACTCCCCACTGTTGCCCACTACCTTGTCGCAGAGCAGCCAGCCCTCAGCAGTCACATCAATATTAACCAGAGCTCTAGGCGCAATGACCGTCGCATGCATATTATCGGACGCAATGTGAAGATCGTTGATATAGGGGAAGTTCCAGATAATCGATCTCGCTATATCTTCATGGTTCTTCTTGCCGTCCACAACCTCCACATTATACCTGGGAATAGTAAATCCGTCTTTCTCCTTTGAATTTAATACAACAGTCTGATTTTCACGGAGCTTGATCTTCAAGGCGCCATTCTGCAATGCATAGTTCTTGATGCCCTTGACCATCTCCTCTATGTCCACATAAATTACGTCGCCCTTATACGTGGATGCGTCAATCGGATAATTGTTCATATCAGTGGGCGTTACCGTGGTAATATCGCACTTGTCGATCACGGATTCTGAATAGTCCTGAGCAGCTGCGATCATGTCCCGTACTTCCTTCTTGACACTCCCGTCAACAATCACTTCCGGCTCCCCGCGGAACTGGCTCTTGCCCTTTTCCTCGCCCATCTTGATATAGCCGGATGCATTGGCCTTTCCGGGAACCGTGTTGCCGTTTGTCTGCCCATTGCTCTGATAGAAACCGGCCGCAAAGTTGGTCTCCATATCAGATGTCACCTGCAGTTCATTGCAGACAATGCCGTACTCTACCGCATCCTGCAAAAATGGCTCATTTCCCACGTTGGAAGCCTGGGAAATCCCGCCGATAATGCAGAACACAAAGGCAAGCGCAAGCACGGACGCACCAATCTTGGCAACCGTCGATTTCCTCAGTCGTCTCTTCCTTTTCATAGCTTTTCCTCCTTAAAAACTGTTGCGCAAATGAATAACATCGTCCAATTGATATTGCCAGGCAGAACAGAGACTGCCCCAATATCTTCTTATAAATAAGTATACACATTTTTCTCTTCAAAGTAAAGTGCATTTTAACAAATATTTCATAAATATTACAACTTTTACATCTACGCTTCTTATTATGTATATCGGCTTATTCCTTTGTACATTATATACAAAAAATGCGCAAATGTGCACCGCTGGACGGCAAATGTGCGCCTCTGGACGCAAATGTGCGCTACCACGCGCAAATGTGCGCCTCTGGCGCACATGGGAAAAAGCCCCACGGAACTCTGCTCCGCGGGGCTTTCCTGCTTAATGAAATTCATTATTTCACAAACTCTTTGACCTTTGCGTAAATGCCATCCGCATCCAAGCCGTATTTCTTAACCAGCTCGACAGCGGGGCCTGACTCGCCAAATACGTCGTTAATACCAATCTTGCAAACAGGGGTTGGCGCCTTCTCGGAGAGAAGGTCGCACACAGCGCTTCCCAGTCCGCCAATCACAGAGTGCTCCTCGACGGTGACAACCTTTCCTGTCTCCTTGGCTGCGGCAAGAATCAGCTCGTCATCCAGAGGCTTAATCGTGTGGATGTTGATCACCTTGGCGTCAATGCCGTCTGCCGCCAGCTTCTCCGCTGCCTCTAAGCAGTTGGAAACCGGGAGGCCGGAAGCGACGATCGTCACATCCTTGCCCTCGCGCAGCACAACGCCCTTGCCCAGCTCAAACTTGTAATCCGGATTGTCGTTGATCACAGGCACAGCCAGTCTTCCAAAACGAAGATAGCATGGGCCGTCATGGAGATAAGCCGCACGGACAGCAGCCTTTGCCTCCACATCGTCCGACGGAACAATCACCGTCATACCCGGAATCGTGCGCATCAGCGCCACATCCTCGTTACACTGATGAGTCGCTCCGTCCTCGCCTACGGAAATGCCGGCGTGGGTGGCTCCGATCTTCACATTCAGATGCGGATAGCCAATGGAGTTGCGGACCTGCTCAAACGCGCGTCCTGCCGCGAACATGGCAAAGGAACTTGCAAAGGGAACCTTGCCCGTCGTGGCGATGCCCGCCGCGATGCCCATCATGTTGCACTCGGCAATTCCGCAGTCAATGTGCCTGTCCGGGAACGCCTTTTTGAAAGTACCGGTCTTTGTGGCAGCTGCCAGATCGGCATCCAGCACAACAAGGTTATCAAACTCCGCGCCCAGCTCCGCCAGTGCGTTGCCGTAGCTCTCGCGAGTTGCAATCTTTTTTACTTCTGACATAAAGACTCACCTGCTTTCTTCAAATCTTCCATCGCCTGCGCGTACTGCTCGTCGTTCGGAGCAGTTCCATGCCAGCTGACCTGTCCTTCCATGAAGGATACGCCCTTGCCCTTCAACGTCTTCGCGATAATGGCGGTAGGCTGTCCCTTGGTCGCCTTCGCCTCGTCAAATGCCGCCTTCAAGGCGTCAAAATCATGGCCGTCCACATTGATTACATGGAAATTAAAGGCCTTGAACTTCTCATCGATTGGATACGGGGAGCAGACCTCGTCCACCGGCCCGTCAATCTGCAATCCGTTGTTGTCCACAATGGCAACAAAGTTGTCCAGCTTTCTGTGTCCGGCAAACATCGCTGCCTCCCAGACCTGTCCCTCCTGGATCTCGCCGTCGCCGAGCAGCGTATATACGCGGTAGCTGTCTCCGCTGAGCTTCGCGGAAAGAGCCATGCCCACTGCGGCTGAAATTCCCTGTCCCAGAGAGCCGCTGGACATATCTACGCCCGGTATGTGCTTCCTGTCCGGATGTCCCTGCAGATAGGAGCCTGTGTGACGCAGCGTCGGCAGGTCCTCTACCGGGAAAAATCCGCGGTTAGCCAGAACGGAATAGTAACCGGGCGCCGTGTGGCCCTTGCTCAGCACAAAGCGGTCGCGGTCCGGCTTGTCCGGATGCTCCGGATCGATATTCAGTTCCTCAAAGAAAAGGTAAGTATAAATGTCGGCTGCTGACAGAGAGCCGCCCGGATGGCCGGACTTGGCGCTGTGAACTGCCGTCACAACACCCTTGCGAACTTCAACAGCCATTTTCTGAAGCTCTAACTTGTTCATATTTCCCTCCAATCCATTACTCTCCGAAAACTGCAATATAGTCCTTCTGGAACTTCGCGATACCGGCGTCTGTCAGAGGATGCTTGGTCATCTGCTCAATTACGCTGTACGGTACGGTAGCGATGTCCGCTCCAGCCAGGGCACAGTCGGTAACATGGATCGGATTGCGGACGCTGGCAGCGATAATCTCGGTATCCAGGTCATGAACAGCGAAAATCTCAGCGATATCGCGGATCAGATCAATACCCGGCTGGGAGATGTCGTCCAGACGTCCCAAAAACGGTGATACGAACGTAGCGCCTGCTCTTGCAGCCAGAAGCGCCTGGTTAGCTGTGAAGATCAGTGTGACATTGACCTTGATACCCTCACTGGTCAGCACCTTGGTAGCCTTGAGTCCCTCGACTGTCATAGGAATCTTGACAACCATGTTCTCATGGATCTTGGCAATCTCCCTTCCCTCAGCGATCATGCCCTCGGCGTCTACCGTAGTAGCCTTGACCTCGCCGCTGATCGGTCCGTCCACGATAGAAGCGATCTCCGCGATAACCTGGTTGAAATCTCTTCCCTCTTTTGCGATCAGGGACGGGTTGGTCGTAACGCCACAGATAACCCCCATATCATTTGCTTTTCTGATGTCGTCCACATTGGCAGTGTCAATAAAAAACTTCATTGCTTTTACCCTCCTAAAAGTAATTTTATATCATGTCTTTATTATACAACTGAACCGCATAGAATCTCAACTCTTTTTTTCAAAATGAATCAATTTTTTATTCCCTGGAATTATTCCCCGGAATAATAGTTGATTCCGTAGAGAGAGAGCTTCGTCATGCCGTCCAGCGGTTTCCCATAGGTAAATTCTCTTGTCACCTTGCCCATTTCATCGTACTCGGAGAAAATGCCGGTACCGCAGTTTCCCATAATATAGTGGTTTCCATAGGAATCGAACAGGCAGCTTCCCTTCTCGCCCACCGGGTACTGGTGGATGATCTCCGCCTTTTTCTCCTTGGCCACGACTACAAACTTGAGGCCCGTGCCCTTCTTCTTGTCGTACAGATAGGTGTTGATGTAGTCCTTGTTCCCGTCGGAGCCGCTGACGTCCAGATTCAGCTTGACCCCCTTCAGATCCCACTGGGCCACCGTGTCGTCCTGCTTTACCTTCTTTTTTAACGGCGTTTTCTTCCACGCCTTCTTATCCCCTAAAATCAGGGATACCTCCGTCCTCGCGCCAGTCAGGGCGTCCAGGCGCACAAGCCCGGCCGGGGAGACGGCGGACGCGTACAGACGCCCCCCCTCCGCGGACGTGACCGATTCCGCCCGGATTCCCTTTGGAAAAGCGTAGACCTGTCTTGTCTTGTTGTCTTTCAGAGAGACGGAAACCAGATAATCCCGGCCCTTCTTTGTCACCAGAGCATAGATGTTGTCGTAGCCGTCGTAGCTGAAATCCCGAATGGGGCCGTAGCCCTTGACCTCTCCCACGCCGGTCACTCTCCCCAGGCCGGATACCCGGGCCACTTTGGCCTCCCCGATCTGGTAGATCAGACTGTCCCCGTACTGGTACAGGCGGCTTCCATGACCGCCCTCCGTCCGGATTGTCCGGCGGAGCATGCCGGAATTGTCATACAGGTAAATGTTCGGATCCCCCTGGGGGAACAGCGCAAAGAGGCCGCCCTCGCAGAGCTCCTCGCTCCTCCCTTTCTCATAGGAGAGCTTCAGCGGCATCTCCGTCTTTGGCACGTCGTACTTGAAGGCCGTGGTCTCCCGCGTGTTTCCCTTGCTGTCTAACATTTCCAGCAGAATGTAATTGGTCTGTCCGGGAACCAGTCCGGTCACGCAAAACTCGTGCACATCCGTGACATTTCCCTCTTTTCCGTTGGCAATATAGCGCACAAAATCCGGCGCCTCATTGTCCTCCACCGTCACCGTATAGCGCACCATCCCCTGATAGGACGTGGTGAAGTAAAAATAGACGGAACCGGGCATCGTCCCAAAGGGATCCGCCGCGATCACCGGATTTTCAAACGTCGTATTGAGCCTCTTGATAAGCCGGTCCAGACGCTCCCTGGCCTGATTGGAGTTCGCCACACTGTAGACATGATCCGTGTCAAAATTCAGAATATTTTTATCCGGTCCGGAATTTTTCAGCTCCACCGCGCTCATATTCAGATCATAGCGGAATACGTTGCCGTCCGCCTGGTCGCTCTGATCGTTCCGGATCCGATCCGCCAGCTCGCTGGAGACGCTTCCCCGGCCGGACATAAAGAACACCGCGCCGCCGATCAGCGCCGCCATGAGAACGGACGTCAGTATTACAGGTTTAAGTATCTTTTTCATTTCTTCATCTCCCTATCGGGTACTTGTCAAAACGCCGTCGCCCTTACCGGTCCCACTTGTCGCAGAGAGCCTGGATCTGATCCGCGAACTTGGCGGTCTCCTTGTTGCTCAGCCCCTCGTTCTTGCGGATGACCGAAATAAGCCTCTGGCCCGCCGTCATCAGGCGCTGGAACATATCGCTCGCCCGCTTCTTGGACGCCTTCTTGCGGACGGCCACCGGAACCGCTTCTTCCAGAAATTCTCCGGCAATCAGATCGAACACCGTGCCGCTGTAGGGCGCGGACGCAATATAGCCAAAATCCGTCAGTGTCCGCGTAAATTCCTCGCACACCCGATCCTCTCCGTGAACGACAAACACCCTCTTTGGAGGCCTCTCCGTAAAGCTGTTGATCCATTTCAAAAGGCCGTTTTTGTCCGCGTGGCCGCTGATTCCGGCAATCTTGACAATCTTTGCCTTCACCTCGATCTGCTCCCCGAACAGCTTCACCGTCTCCGCCCCTTCTAGCAGGGCGCGCCCCAGCGTCCCGCGCGTCTGATACCCCACGAACACGATCGTGCTCTCCGGCCGCCAGAGGTTGTGCTTCAGATGATGCCGGATGCGCCCGGCCTCGCACATGCCGGAGGCGGACAGGATGACCTTGGGCTGCAGGTCAAAATTGATGGCCTTGCTGTCGTCGCTCGTAATGGAGAGCTTTAATCCGTTGAAACCGATGGGGTTGATCCCCTTTTCCACAAGCTCCCTCGCCTCGTCGTCAAAGCACTGCTGCACATTTTTCCCGAAAATGCTCGTGGCCTCCACCGCCAGAGGGCTGTCCACATAGACCTCGAAATCCGGCACGGACTTCACCCGCTCCTGCTCCTTGATCTGCCGCAGGAAATAGAGCATCTCCTGGGTCCTGCCCACCGCGAAGCAGGGAATCACCACGTTGCCGCCCCGCTTGAACGTATCTTCTATAATATCCGCCAGCTCTCCCACATAGTCCGGCGCCTCCTCCCCGTGGAGCCGGTCGCCGTAGGTGGACTCCATCACCACATAGTCCGCCGCCTTCGTGTAGACGGGATTGCGCAGAATCGGCTTGTTGGAATTGCCGATGTCGCCGGAGAACACCACCGTCCTCTCCTCGCCGTCCTCTCTCGCGAACACCTCGATCGAGGAGGAGCCGAGCAGGTGCCCCACGTCCGTAAATCGAATACTCACCTCATCGCTGATCTTTATAACCGTATCATAACCGCAGGAAACCAGAAGACGGATAGCTCCCAGCGCGTCCTCCATCGTGTAGAGGGGCTCGTATGCCACCTCGCCGGAGCGCTTCGCCTTGCGGTTCCGCCACTCCGCCTCGAACTGCTGGATGTGAGCGCTGTCGCGGAGCATGATCTGGCTCAGCTCCACAGTCGCCTTGGTGGCGTACACCTGTCCTCTGAATCCCCTCGCAAACAGCATGGGGAGCAGCCCCGTGTGGTCGATGTGGGCGTGGGTCAGCAGGATAAAGTCGATTTCTGAGGGATTGACCGGAATCTCCTGGTTTTCAAAAAGATCCTCCCCCTGCTCCATGCCGATATCAACGCAGAATTTCTTCTCTCCCACTTCCATGTAATGGCAGCTCCCGGTCACCTCGTGATCTGCCCCGATAAATTCAAGCTTCATACGCACCCTCCTGTCACTGTTTTTCCGTCCTGATGTATATATTCCATTATACGTTATTATGTCTTTCCAGTCAATAAATTCCACGGTTGAATCTTGCCCGCGCTTTTGCTATAATCTAAATAGAGCGTCATGAGACGCAGCAGCAGATTCAAACACAGCATACGCGCCGCAGCCGACACGCCGCGGCAGAAACGAGGGAAGCCATGAAAGAAAAAAGAGTTGTGGCCGCTCTGGGACGAGGCGCCTTTGGCGAGACATTTCCGGAGCAGCAGAAAAACATAAAAAGAGCCGCCGAGGCCATCGCCGACCTGGTGGAGCAGAAGTATCAGATCGTCATCACGCACAGCAACGGTCCCCAGGTGGGCATGATTCAGACCGCCATGACCGAGTTTGCCAAGCTGGACAGCCGCTACACCGTCGCGCCCATGTCGATCTGCGGCGCCATGAGCCAGGGCTACATCGGCTACGACCTGCAGAACGCCATCCGCAAGGAACTCTTGAACCGCGGCATTTTCAAGCCGGTCTCCACGGTGATTACCCAGGTGCGGGTCGATCCTTTTGACAAGGCGTTCCAGCACCCGACCAAGGTGATCGGACGGGTCATGACCAAGGATGAGGCCGAGGCCGAAGAAGAAAAGGGAAATTATGTCGTGGAGGAGGACGGCGGATACCGGCGGATCATCGCCTCGCCCCGCCCCATCGACATCTACGAGATTGACGCCATCACCGCCCTGTTAGACGCCGGGCAGCTCGTGATCGCGGCCGGAGGCGGCGGCATCCCAGTCATGGAGCAGGGCACCTCCTTAAAGGGCGCCAGCGCCGTGATTGAGAAGGACTACACCGCGGCCAAGCTGGCGGACATGGTAGACGCCTCCCACCTTCTGATTCTCACCTCCAAGGAGCAGATGTACATTGACAACGGCGAGACCCCCATCGGGCGGATCAGCGTGGAGGAGGCCATCCGGCTCATGGACGAGGGACACTTCGATCCCATCACCACGCTGCCCAAGATCGACGCCAGCGTCTCCTTCGTATCATCTGGCGAGGGGCGGACCGCTATCATCACAAAGCTGGAAAATGCGTACCAGGGAATCAAGGAGCGCATGGGAACGATTATACAATAATCCAGATTTAATTAAATCAAGATATAACTTTAAAGGTGAGGAAGCACATTCCTCACCTTTTCCAATTTCCCTTATAATAAAAGACTAATGACATAATCATGGAAATGACCCATCCCACCGGCCAGGCAATCCATATGCCCATGCTCCCCCACAGTCCGGAGAACACAAAGGCCAGAACCACGCGGAGAATCAGATCCGAAAATGTGCTGACCATAAAGCTCAACATGGCGCCGCCGCCCCGGAGCACGCCGTCCGCCACCAGCTTGATCGGAATGGCGAGGTAAAAGGGCGAGAGAATCTGCAAATACAGAATTCCCACGGACATAGCCTGCCCCTGAGGGTTCTGGAGAAATAAATTCATGATATAAAAGCCGCAGAAGAAATACAGCAGGATAAAGGGTATGGCGATTCCCCA
>CANPZR010000027.1 GCA_947589175.1 uncultured Lachnospiraceae bacterium
GCCAGAGGCGAGCCGGGAGCCTTACCCCGGCCACCTCTATGGTAGCACAGTAAGGCAAAAAAATCAAGGAGGAAAGACAGAACATGAAAAAAGGCGATTGGGTACAGACAAGACGTTTCTGTGGGGTCCGGATCACAAAAGTTTTCCGCACAATGGAAAATGCTCTCAAGGCGGGGTTTAATGAGCCGTCATATTATTGTGGCCCGGACCGTGACCGCTTCGAGATTTTGGGAAAGCCTCTTGGCGACAACCGCATGATTTTTGCCGCCTATCGGAAATAAAACCCGCAAGGCCGACGGCCACCGCCGCCGCTGGTGCAAGTCCAGCCGCCCCATCCGGGGCGGGCGCTCATGGGTATACCCATCGGCACAGGGGGAGTCAACCGCCGCCCCTTTTACATAAGCACCTTGAAAACGGAACAGGGATCGGCCCCACCGCCCCCGTCGTGGGCCACAGCGGGCCTTCGTAGCGGTGGAGGGATAAACACCCGCACGCGCGGAGAGAGCGCCACAGAGGGCCACAGGCGGCCAGAGTGCGCGGGTAAATCCCGCTTGCCCGGATAAGCCCCGAAAGCAAGCCCCTCTTGGGGGCTTTGCTTTCGGGGGCCGGCTTACCGCTCGGTGCGGCATTCCCACTCGAGTTCGGCGTAGGCTTCGTAGCTGTCCTGGAAGGCGGCGTCATCGTCAATGGTTTCGTATTCGTAGTCGATGCGGTCTACCTCCTCGAAGGTGGTGCCCTTCTGTTTGGCGGCCTCCCTCGCAAGCTCCTCGGCCTGCTCCTCGACCCAGGCTTGGAACTCGGAATCCGTCATGTCCTCGTTTTCAACCTCGACCTCGTATTCCCAATCGCTGTCCACCCAGGTTATGACCGCTTTGGAAATCCGCTCTTCTTCGTTCCAATCGCTCTTGCTGGCCTTCGCCCTTCTCAATGCTTCTGCGTACCCAATCATTGTTTTTTCCTCCGTTTTGTTTTGGTGTGTTTTCCTTTCGGTAGTGTATTAATCACTCTGAACTGAGATAATAGCAAGTCATTTCCGAAAATAAACTACACAAATATTCGGAGTCATAATTGTGTATATTACGTTCCAAATACACGCGCTTTTCCGTCTGCCTGGAGCGAAAACGAACATACCGCAAGAGCATCGCACGTCCAAAATCCCAAGCGTTTGGGATTTTGGACGTGTGGGCAAAGAAAAGAGCCCCCTCCGCTTGGGAGGGGGCAAACTTTACTTGAGATGGGTTTTGCAGACGTAGCCGGTGATGCCGTTGGCCACCACGTACAGCCACAGGACGGATCCAACCTTGTTGTAGTAGCCGTAACAACGGACGGTGGCTCCCTTCTTAAGAACCCCCAGGCTGGTCTTGCCGGTTCCGGCGCCGGCCCTGATATTCAGACCGGAGTCGGCGGTCACGGTGTATGTCCTGGCCTGGGCCTTGTCGAAGTACATGGCCGCCTCCACCTTGACGGTGCCCGGCGTGCTTGTCTGAGGAGAGCTTGGTGCGGCAGGTGCGCTGGCGCTGGGCTTCTCGCCAGAGGGGATGCGGATCTTCTGACCCACGCGGATGACGTTGGGGTTGGAGATGCCGTTATACGCTGCGAGGACCTGATATGTAGTCCCGTATTTTGCCGCGATGCCGGACAGGGTGTCGCCGGCCTTGACGGTGTAGACGATCTCTCCGGAGGTGCTGGGCGCAGACGGCGCCGTTTGCCCCGTAGAGCCGCCAGAAACGCCGTCTTCTACGTCGTAGGCGGGGTAGCCGTATCCGATGATGTTGGATGCGGTGCGTTTGTAGGTGCGTCTGGCCACCCTGTCGGAGGTGTTGCCCTCGATGGTGTAGACGTAGGTACTGTCGAACTTCTCCACGATGCCCGTGTGAGTCAGGTTGCTGGTCGAAGTCCCAAAGAAAATCTGGGCGCCGACCTTGGGCGTGGTGCCGACCTGACCCTTCCGCTTGTAATAGGCGTAGGAGGAGGTGCAGCCAGCTCCGGCGGATTTCTCAGGCTGGCAGAGAAGCTTCAAGGCGTTCTCGTGGCCGTATGCCTTATGGAAACAGTAATCCACAAACATATCACACCACGCATACCCGTTCTTCTTCCCGTTGTACCAATTAGGGCACTCATTGTCGAAGAAGGCAGCGTACCTGGTCCAGTTGTTGCTCCCGGCATTTGCCGTCGGGCTGTCGAGCTGGCTGTTGGTCTTCTTCTCCATGTAGCCGATCTCGGCTACCGCCACAGCGATTACGGCGGATGCGTACAGTTTGCTCATGTTGGTCCCTCCTGTGTGAGCCGTGCCGCCAGTGGATGCACTCGACCCACCGGCATACTTGTTGTAGATGGCCTGTCCGTAGCTGGCTCTCCTTGCTTTTGCTGTCTCGCTCTGATCAGCGGGACGCTCATATTTTGTCAGGACAGCGTCGGAGGCCGTGCGCACATCTGTTGCCGTCCTCAAGATGTCCAGCAGGCCCTTGTACCCGGCCATCTCACTCAGCATGAAATCAAGCTGAGCTATCAGGTCGCCGATGGACTTCTTGACCTTCTTGGCGTTATCGAGCAGAGCCTGTTTTCTTGACCAGTACGTCCACTGGCACAGACCGTATCCGGCGCCGTCGTGGGCAAAGTTCGTGTAGGAGCCGTTGTCTACCGCCGCCGTGTATGTGGCGTCGGTGTAGCCCAGCTTCTTCTCATAGCTATTCTCCAAATTCGTTGGCGAAAAATTGCTCTCGTTCTTAATGTTTCCCATCAAGCCGGCGGCTCCGTGGGGCGACAGCCCCTTGGAAATCAGATAGAAATAGATCGTCTGCTCGTTGGTGGTTCCAGTAAGCGACATGGAATTTCCTCCTTCCGAAGTGTTATCCTTTTGGCAAGTCGGTGCCCCCGGCGGGAGGGAGCCGGTCCCGCTGCCGGTCCTGCTCCTGCCATTTGCGTTCCTGCTTCCTTTCCTTGGTCGTCTTGATCCAGCCCATCACACCGCATTCTCCGCCGATAAGGGAGAAGAAACATATACAGAGATTGTCCGGGATGGCGGCGTACTGCTTAAAAAGCTCGATCATTTCATAGGTAAACAGCGCCGCCGAGGCCCCCACGACCACCAAAATCAGGTTCATAACTCCAAAACGGCTGAAGATGCCGCCGAGCCGAGTCCACAGCTTCACCGGGCCGTGCCTCTCCGGAGCAGACGCACGGGAAACTGTCACCAAGCCCTTCGCGTGCTGTCCGGCCTTCCGCCGGGCGAAGACCACGGCAACCAGCAACGTCAAGCAGTGGCCCAGAACAAGTCCGCCAGCGCAGGCGGCTATAAGGGCGGCCATTAGTTATGCCCGCCCTCTTCTGCTTCTCCGTTGCCTGCGGAGACAGTGGCGCCGCTATTATGGAGCCATTCCGCTATCTTCTCGGAGTCGGCCTGGGGAAGCGTAATAAAAACATTGCCAGAGCCGGTTCCCTGCAGCTGGTCTATCTCGCTCGCTTCGAGTATTTTGCTGGAAGAGGTGTCGCTCACCTTCTGAGCCTGCGTTCCGAAATAGAACGAGATGATGACCGTGAAGATCATCATGAAGTTTTGGTCCAGTTTCCCCATGAAGCATAGGGCCACGAACCCTACGGTCAGGATGATGGTGACGATGGATTTCACGCTCAACAGGCGGTCTGCGATTTTTTCTTTCATGGTCAGTCTCCTTTCGAATTGTTAAAACTATCGGGTTTGTGTGCGCTCTTGTTCAAGTGCTTGTCCAGCAGATTCAGGGCATCCTTACAGGGCCCGTCGCAGCCATGCTCGATCAGCCCTTCCAGTGCGCCCCGGAGCCCGTAGCAGATGATGGTAAGCTCCTCATTCTGGCGACGATTGATCTCGACCTGTTGTTTATTGATAATCACCTGCTTGTAGCAGGTAAAGACCAAGCCGCCGAGGGCGACGATTGCCGACAGAAGGCTCGCCAGCTTAATGATGGTGTCCGCATCGATGTACATTCGTATACCTCTCTGTATAAAACTTGGGAGGCCGTGAATCCGGCCTCCCATTTCAGCTCATGAAAAAGCCGCTCACCGAGCGGCTCACCAGGTTACACCCTTGCCCCGACCAACCGAGCAATGTAGCACAGGTCTTCCACCGGAGCGTTGTAGAACTCATGGCTCCACAGCCAGTAATCCTTGTGCTCCGGCCTCCTGTACTTTTTGCACAGGCTGTCAGCCCAAATCTTATCCCAGCGGGATTGGGTCTGAGCACGAAGCTTCTTATCGTCTACGATAGGCATCGCCAGTCGGCCCAGAATGGCAGTCACCAGTTCCCCACGCCTCTGGCCCTGTCCGTCATCGTTACGACTGAAGTACGTATGGGCATTCTCGCTTGTCTCCACACACAGAGGTTCTCCCTGCCACAGCAGAAACCCGTCCTCGGCTATCAGGATTGAGCCGAAGGGAATATTGACCCTCTGTCCATTGCAGCCCACGAAGCGGGCGCGTTTCCGGGCGACATACTGTGTGTGCATCCCTTACTCCTCCTTCTTGCCGGGCAGCATATTCATGAGCTCGGTATACTGCTCCTCGGTGATCTTGTTGGCAGCGTAAAACACATCCAACTTGGCTTCCATCCCTTCAATGTCGCCGCGCTCGATCATGCGCTTGAGGGTACGATACAGCACCATTAGTTACACCTCCTCCGAGACGCCCAGCTCCAGGAGAGTCAGGCGATATTCGTGGTCGACGCTGAGAGCGTCGCTGTCCGCCGCAAGCTGCTGATACTGCGAAAGGATCGCGCCGGAGTCAGCCGTCTCCAGCATGACGGTTTCCAGCTCCTCATCAGACTCCATGGCCTCGTGGCCAAGCAGTTGATAGGGCTTTCCGCCAAAAACAATGCCCGAAGCCTCAGGCTCCGGGCAGGTCATGAAGCAGCCGTTGTCGGCCAGCTTGATAAAGGTGGGGGCCTCGGTCATGCCGAGGCTTTCCCCATCGCTGGTTCTGATGATCCTGAACATTTTGCACCTCCAAAAAAGATAGCATGACAGAGCCGCCGCAGGCGGAGAAGCCGCCCGTGGTCGTCAAAGTTGCGGTAGTATGCTGTCTGGCATTCCATATATTGCTCCACATCGGCGTAGAGCCTCTTCCCTTCCTTGAACTCTCGGTGAAACAGCTTCAGCTTCCGGCGAGCCCGCTTCACTCCGTCCCTGCTCCCGTTGACCTTGATTTTTCCGGTCTCGGTTAGGGTGAACCTGGCCTTGCAGAAGCGGAACGGCTTTGTGAGAGGGATGACCTTGCACTTGCGTTTATTCACCCGGATGCCCAGGGCTTCAAAGTGCCGCACCATTTCCCGAATGACAGCTTTCAACTGCTCAATATCGGGGAGGATGATATAATAATCATCCATGTAATGGCCCGCACAGTGGATCTCCTTCTGGCATTTGAGCCAGTTATCCACCGCTGAAGGAAGGCTGACCATCTCCTGCTGGCTCGGCTCCACGCCAAGAGGCATCCCCCTGCCGGGAACGGTACTCGGCGAGCGGCGGACGACCTCATCGGCCAGATACCTCAGCTCCGGATTCAGTATGTAATACTGGTGCCTCCAAAAAATGAGCTGACGGTTAGCGTTTGGGAAAAAGCTCTTTAGGTCCAGAAGGCCCACGCCGCCCTCCCGGCCATATCTGGCAAAGTGCCAATGGAGCTGTTCCTTCAGACGTCGGAACTGCCAGTGGAGCCCCTTGTCCTTCTGACTGGCCCCGTTGTCGTAAATCATGCTTGGGGTGTATAGAGGGATTAGGACCTCGTTGCATAGGGTTTTGTGGATCTGTCTGTCTGTGATGTGCGGGGCGTCGATTGGTCGTATCTTTCCCCGCTCGTGTATTGTGAAATGGGTACACTTTCTAAAGCGGTGCTTTCTTTCCAGAACTCGCCGCCTTCTTCTTGCTGTCCCTGAGAACAGGTGCAGTTTGAAATTTTGCGTGCTCTGTTTCCATCCGACGCCGTTACAGCATTTTTTGCCGTAAAAGAACATCTTTCGGAATGAGAACACCTTGTTCATGGGCCCCAGGGCATCGCAGCGGGCTTGTCGCCGACGCTGTCGTGCCGCCTTTCTTCGCTGGTACCGAGCCTCTCTTCGTTCTTGGCTGGTCATAAAAAAGTATTCGCCTTTCGTACAGATAAGTTGTAGGGTGTCCTCTAATCTGCTTCGCCCTGACACATGAAATGGGGGTAGACACATAGCCCCACCATGCAAGAAGCGTCCGTGTAAGGGCATCAAAAGAAAGGGTATCGGCCTATTTTTGAATAGGATATACCCCTTTCTGCTCTCTCGAGCAGAGCAGTTTTTGGCTTGCGCCAAGGAAGTGCGTCTCCTTTTACGAAGGTCGTCTTTCACCCGAAGGTTACTCCATGTGACCTCGTATCATCGTAAAATCCGGCCAGCACCGCCGCCGACCAGGAGGCATTGTTGTTGTTGTAGTTGCCGTCCGTGTTGACATTGCAGAAGTTATTGTTGTTGTTGTAATACGGCGACCGGAGCCACCACCACACAGCTCGGGGGTAAATTAACAGACGCACACCTAAGAAAAGCCGTTTCCGGCTATCCTTTACCAACCATTTCGATTTGACCCTTGAGAAGCTCGTTTTCCTGATCGATCAGGTCCCCAAGGCTCTGAGCCATTTTGTCCAGCTTCTCCGAGGCATCCGCCGCACCGACTGTCTTGCCTTTGGCTGTTGTAAAGCAGCCCTCCGGGTTCTGGTTCATCACCAGATAGCAATGCGTGAGCCTCACGTCCAGAGCCATGAGCGACGCCCTGGCCTCCAGGAGGTGGGCGCGCCGAAGGTTCTTTCGCTGATCACTGGACGGGAAAATACTGTTTGCCTTCTCCGCATGGTCGATGATCTCACCGGCCAGCTTTGCCACCGGCTCCGCCAGAAGGCGAGAGTACCGGGCCGACATCCGTGTCAGGAAATTCAGCGTTTCCACATATATCTCATAGGCGGTGTTCACGAACTCCGCCTTGCTTGTGGTTCGCTTCTGTTTCAAGACCGACATGGTATCACCTCGTTTCTACCGGTTCCGACAAAAGTATATCACAAAATTTAAAAATTTCAACGCCGGCGCTTACGCGCCGGCATATTTTTTTGTGTCCCTTTGGCTGTTGCCTCTCTCTGGGGACGCCCCCTTTCGGGGGCTTGATGTAGACTGGATTGCTCTGCGGAGGATTAGGTAACAAAGCCGGCCAGCACCGCCGCCGACCAGGAGGCAAAGATGCCGTCGTAGGTGCCGTCCGCGCGGACAGAGCAGAAGTTACTGCGGTTGTTGTAATCCGGCGACCGGAGCCACCACCACACAGCCGTAGATACGGATGAGTGCTTATACGCAACTCTGCTATTGCCGGACTTGAAATACGCATACTGCGCCTGGGAATTCTGCTCGGCGCTGTTTGCGTAATGCCTCTCTCCGAAGACCTCATACTCCGCCAGCAGGAAGAGATAATCTGTGGTGCTGGTGACGTAGGAGGCCGTATTTGAGCCTCCACCGGTGTTGTCGGTGTACTTGGTAACCGACTTCATTACCTTCCTCAAATCGCTCGGAAGGGCCGCCAGGAGGCTCCCGCTGGGCGGCGAGGTCGGAGTCCCGCTGTTGCCAAGTACCGTCTTCCGCATAGCGCTCCCGCTCCAGCCCCCGGAATTGCTCTGAGAGGTGTTCATGTGGAAGCCGTTGCTACTGGTCACCTCGCTGCTGTAGTTGTTGTCACACAGCCCGACCAGCTTGCCGCCCACCTTTCCGATCAGCCAATGGATCTTGTTGTTCCCCTCTTTTGTGGAGTTGTGGTTGAAGCCAATAATAAAAGCATCAACAGAGAAACTGCTGAAGGAATATCCCGCAACTGTTCCGTTGATGCTGATGGCTTTGGTGTCTCCCACGCTCCAGTAGTTTGCGCCCTGGCCCGCGGCGGAGACCTGCCCGATGGTTTCCCAGGAGTTATCCTTGAGGGTCGAGGTGGGCATCGTCACCTCCACGGAGCAGGTTTTATTTGTCGGGGCGGTGTGGTTTGTGCCAGCGGCGACCTTCACGGTGATGGCGGTGCTGCCCTTGCTCTTTCCTGTGACTGTGATTGTTGTGCCGCTGAGTTTTGCCTCCGCGATGGCGGCACTGCCGGACTGGACCGTGATCGCTCCGTCGCCGGCACGGTTCACGGTGATGGTTTTCGTGAGGGAAGATACATTGAGCGCCAGACTGGTGGGGTTCAACGTGAGGCTGCCTGCCGCCTTCCCGATGGTCCAGGTGACCGTCCGAGCCTCAGAAGTACCGCCGCTCCACTGGTAGTTGGCTGTCGGGGTCGCTGTGGCGTCGTAGCTGCCGGCGTTGGTGCCGGAGGTCACTCCGCCGATGGTCATCTTGCCGCTATCATACCCGCTCCACACCGGGCTCTGAGGGCTTCCGGTATAGGTCAGGGAACCGCTCTGCGTGGGTGGGGAAATCGTGGCCTTCGTGATCTTCCAGGTCACCTGCTTGCCGGTCTTTGTGCCGTCGGCCCACTGCAATTCCGACTTTGGAGTAAACGTGACTGTGTACTCCTTGGCGTCGGTTCCGGAGGTCGCCCCGGTCATATCCAGCTGTGCCGGGTCATAATTGTTCCACGTAGGGGTCAGCACCCCGCCAGTGTAAACAAGGACACCCGACTGCGAGGGTACCGCGTTTATTGTGCTGGTGAGCTTCTTCACTGCCTCAAGGGCGGAGCTGGCGGAATCCTGGGCATTCTTCGATGTTTGGAGCGCCTCATCCACCTTTCCGCTCATACCGTCGGCGGTTTCTTTCGCGGCATTGGCTGTCTCCAGCGCCTTTTCAGCGGTGCCTTTGCCACTCTGGGCCAGCTCCTTCGCCTCATTGGCGACATCTTTGGCGTCGCCCGCCGTAGAGGCGGCGCCATTTGCGGCTTTCAGGGCCGCATCCGCCGTACTCTTAGCCTCTGTGGATGTGCCTTTTGCGGAATTCGCGGTCTCGTTTGCGGTTTCTGCGAGTCTGCGAATGTCCTCAAGCTCGGCAGTCTCGTTGCCGGGCACATTTACAGGCCCTAATGCCATATCTCTTACTCCTTTCCTTCTTCGATCCAGTATTCGGCGCTCAGGGCCGCCTTGGGTTCATTCGCCGCTCTCAGCCTTATTGCCCCCTGGATCGTCTCGTTGGACGGGCAAAGGCCGCAGTCCACCGCGGTGCGGTAACTCTCCGGGGCGATGGTGACTGTCGCGTGATCCGCGGCGGTCACGCCATCTACCGGGAGGTCGATGTAGAATGGGTAGGCGGACGAACCTGTCTCAAGCGCCTCGCCATCGACGGCCTCCTCCGAGCGTTTCCAGCCCTCCACCGGGATGGTGACCGGGGTGGACTGCGGAACGTCATTCAGAAGCTTCTCGATCTCCTCAAGGCTTTTGCCGAACTCTTCCGCCAAGTCGGCTACAGCGGAGCCTGATTGCTCCGCTGTAGCACGAATGGCCTTGATTCTCTCACAGAGCGCGGCAAGTCCCCGATCACGCAGCGCCTTATCTTTCGGTGTGGTTGCCATTGGACTTACCTCCTGCTCTGAGGATTACTCCTCGGCGGCCAGAAGCTGGTCGATCTCGGACTCCGTATAATCGGAGATGTCACTCGCATGGAGGACCGCGTCATCGGGATCAACGGCAACAAAGTCGGCAGGCTTCTTGCCGCTGTCCACCGGGTTGCCATCGCCGTCAAACACAGCGATATTGCCCTCGGTGGCGTCCTGGTCCTTGTCCGCCTTCCCGCTGATATCGACGGCGTCGGGCTTGGGAACGAAAAGCCCGTTATCCTTCTTCTGCAGCTGGTTGCCCTCATCAGGGGAGATGTTGACGTTGACGGAGATCTGGTATCCGGAAACGGTGACGGTGGTGGTGCCGTCGCCCGCCGCGCCGGTGTAAGTGTCGATCAGCTTCTCCATGCTCAGGAAGCTGTAGTTGACAGTCTCCCCGTCGCCCTTGACGGCCAGCACCAGAACGGGCTTACCGTCAAGGTTGGGGTTCTCGGCTCCGGGATAGTCCTCGCCCTCATTCCACGCGAAGTTGTCCACCAACTTGGTCTTGGTCTGATCCAACACCATGTCGGCGGGGAGGTCGACGGAGAATGCGGCGGATCCGCTTGTCTCCGCAGTGGTGTAGAAGCTGATCTTGTTGCCGGCGAATCCCACGCGGTGGATGGCGGACGTCGCCAGGTTCCGGATGGGATCCAGATCGGTCTTCTTGGCGAAGGTCTTCTTCAGAGACTTCGCCAACTCCTGGATGGTCTTTCGAGTTGTGATCTCTTTTGACATTGCTTAATTCCTCCTAAAAAATGTGATATATGCTTAATCCTCACCATCAAGGATTTCAGCCACGTCCTGTTGCACCGCTTCCTCGTCTACCAGGTCGGCATCTGTCATGACAGTCTCCTTGTCAACGGAAATTCTGCCGTTGAAATCGACATTGATCCCATCACCGATGATGACCCCGCCGAGGCTGGTGCGCGATGCGATGGGAATATCTGAACTGCCCCCACCGCCAGTGCTGATGTATCCAGAACCGCCCACCAGCGCAAGGCTGGCTTTTATGTCCGAAGACGGTACGGTCTTTGCGTAAAACCGTACCGCTCCTTCGATGGTTTCGGCGGTCTGGCATATGTCTTTTGCGATACTGAGATGTTGCGGATAAATCGTGACGATAGGCGTCATGCGACTCTTGGTACCGGTAACGCTTACGTCAACATGGAAGGGATAGTTTCCGAATGCAGGGTCACCTCCGACGCCGTCTGCGACATCCTCCCTGCTGTCGGTCCAGCCGTTGGCGGGGATCGTGATCTCTGACCTGGAGATCCCGATAACCCCCTCGTTCATGAGGCGCTGGAGATCATCGTGTGACACAAGCCCCGGCGCCGCTGTGATTTCGACCTGAATCTCATCGGAGACAACGATGACAAGCGGGAAGTTGAATATACTGCCAGGAAGCTCGGGCCGATAAGCCGGGACGGGCTGCTGGTAATCCCCCAGGGTAGCATAGAGGAGATCCGTCTCCTCGCCGGATTCCGGGTGCTGTGCGTAAACCAGGAACTCCGAAAGGAAGAATGTGGGCTGTTCCTTGTGCTCACTATTGGCGTACTGAATCGTCAGGTAGAGCCGGTCATTCTCATGTCGCCGCTCACCGATTGACCCATCCGCAACATAGTGGTAAAGCTCGTGAACATCTGCCAGGTCAGTCTCCTCCGGTACCTGGCCGCTGCCTACTGCCACCCTCGACACACGCAGCGGCTTTTCAAGCGCGCCGCAGGCGGCAATAAGCGAACGCCCGTTGGTTGTGAGCTTAAATGCGTAATCCACTTTTTTGTCCTCCTGTTATGGAATTTCGGGCAACGGAATGGTGATTGAAACTGAGCCTCTCACGCCAACCCGGCCCGTGAAGGAAAGCGTAGTACTTGTGTCCTCCGGAATTGGAATAGAGTGAACGGTGGTCGCTGCACGCCCGCCGACTCGCGCGGTATGCTCAAACTTGAACACGTCCGCCTGCTCCGGCACGGGGATGCGGTGTATCGCCGCCGCAAGCCCACCGGTATGGACAGCGCCCTCAAAGTTGAATGTATCGGCCATCTCCGGGATCGGTATCCGAGTTATGACCGCCATGACTCCACCCATGCGGAGCGGACGTTCTCCGAGGTCTGTGGTGATGGTGATATCATCGAGCCAGCTGGATAGGCGCTTGACGATCCACACAAGCCGGTAGAACTTCTCGATCCCTTGCATAGAATTGAGCGTCCCATCGTTCCGAACAGTCACCTTGAAGTGGTGCGGCTCGCCACCGTATTTGAACCACTCAAGCACTGTGGAATCCGGATAGACTGCCGCGACAGCGCGATCAGTGGCGGCCTTCGTGCCCAGGGTCTTATGGACGCGCCAGCTGCTCTTCAGCATCCGGCGCTTCACCGTCACTCCATAATCCGGATCCCACCAATCCACCTTGAAATCGTGGGCGAGAATGTCCAGAAGTTGATCATCCAGCCTGTCGATCTCCGGGTAGATTCGTATCCGGTCAATCTCCTCCGGCCTCTCTGAAAGCGCAGCGGCAACGGCCTCCGCCAGCGCGACTGCGGACTCATCCTTCTGAAGGGCAACGGGAAGCGTGGCCACAAGGTTTTCTTTCGTCAAACCTCGGCTATTCATCCTCGTACCCTCCGTTCGTGATGGTAATGGTGCCTACCTGCGCCACCTGCGGCGTCGTCCTGTCACTGCCGTCCCGAAGTGCGGTAAAGGCCGGAGAGGTCAGCTCCACTCGCTTGATCCCCGTCTGCATAAGCAGCCAAATCAGTTGCGAGGGGTTGATGTCCCGGCCCAATTTTGCGTTTTGCCATGTGACGTATTCGTCCACAGCCGCTTTGACAGCAGCCGAGACATCTGCCGCGCTCCTGGTACGCCCCGTCTGAAGGTAGTAGGTGAGGGTGACGTCAAACTTCACGATCTCGGCATCTCTCACATACACCAAATCGGTCAGTGGACGCCGCTCATCGTCGTTGCAGGCTTCCAGTACGGCGCGCTTTATTTCCTCGCCGGCCAGTGACCCGTCCTTCATAAGAACATAAAGGCTGACAACTCCCGGCTCCGGGGTGATGGCGATCACGTCCCCAATTTCCGTTGATACCTGTTTGGCCCAATATTCATACCCTCCACGGGCGCCGGCGCAACTGAAACCGTCCATGCTGGCGCGCATAAGCTCATAGTACTCATCGTCGGTGGCATCATCGGTGCCGCCCTCTGAGGCGGTAATGTTGGAGCACCCGGAGTAATAGTCGTAGATGTCCACCAGTGTACTGATTTGCCCGATGGCGTATCCGTTCCCGTCCACGCCCGGCTTCTGACATCGCACCTGCGCTTCCACGCTGGTTTCTCCGATGGGGACATATACATCATCAAAGGTCTCCCACACGGCAGTCGCACTGGCGTCGGTGATACGGGTACCCGATGGAATCAGAATGGCTGACTCCTGGGCCTCCGAAATTGAAAAGCGCATCCGACACGTCGCCGCTTTCGCGGTGGGCCGGGTACGCTCAAGGAACAGCTCCCCCAGGGCGTCCAGGTTTTCGCCCTCCGCCCGGCTGGGGATATTCTGGTTGCCTGTGTAATTGTTGAGGACCCGCTCTTGGATGATAATGTTGCTCACCCACTGGATGAACAGCCGTTCCGGGCTGGCTGGCTGCACCGTTACCCCGGTGAACCTCTCGTACATCGAGACCAAAAGAGAAACGATAGTCTCTGTGTCCGTGGGGATGAACTGATATTCTGCGTTTCTACTCAAGGTTGATTTCCACCTCCACTGTTGGTATCAGGGTCCCCGGTTGCGAAGGGTCTGTCGAAAAAGAAACGTTCTGTACCGTCGCCCTCGGCTCCCACCGCTCCACTGCCTCGCGCACTTCCGGGATCATCATCACCCTCACCACATTGATTGGCTTGTCGAGGCAACTCCAGTCCAGCCCAAAGTCCCGGTAAAGGGGCACGGAGCCCTTCGGTGTGGACAGAATCACTGCGATATTCTGGAGCACGGAGTTGATGGTCTCGATTTCGTTGAACCGCAATTTCCCCAGGTCCGTGGCTGAAACCGTGTAACTCATAGCATCAGCTCCTCAAATATTCCTGTAGGCTGACGGAAACCGTGGCGGTGTGTAAGTCTCCGTTTCTGAAAAAAGCCTTTGCCTTCAATTCGTGCTTTGTAATATTCCAGCGGTATTTACCGTAACCATGTGTGCCGATTGTCAGCGGGATCGCGCTTGCCGTGCGCTCGTAATTCCATATCCTTTTCACCTCTGTCATCGGGTCGGTTCCCAAATCCGTGGACAGAGTGATGTCGAAGGTACACTTGTCCGGATCCAGACCCGTGAACTCCGTCAGAGCATTGTTTAAATGCCTGTTGTGTGTGGAAAATCGCGCGGAACCGGACCATGTCATATTGTCCAGGGTCCTTACCACTTCCTCCTGGCAACACACAATACCGCAGAGAAGTGAAAAAGTCGAGAGAAATCGTATCGGCAAAACGGAGAAACCGCTTGTGCAGTTGGGCTTTTGGAAGGGTTTTATATTTGTTGCTCTACGTATAGTTAATACTATTCCCCTCCCCAAAATTGCAGGGGGTCCCCTGCAGAATTTGAGGGGCTGATTTCTTATCAGTTCTGCGGATAAAGGCTCTTTTCTTTCAGTGGATTCTATGTTATACCATTTTGCTCCTTAAGTTGAATATAACTGGATAATCTCATATCGCTCTTGATTATTTCTTCCCCAGTGTGGTATACTTCCTATAGAATTATTTTGACCATTTGGGCGTAAAAATGAAATAGGAGCTTGCCATGGAAATCAAACGTGACATTTATCTTGATAAGCTGATTGCCAGGAAACACAACGGACTGATTAAGGTGATTACCGGCATACGCAGGTGCGGGAAGTCGTACCTGCTGTTCCGACTGTTCCGGCGGCATCTCATAGAATGTGGAGTGACGGAGGACCACATCATCGAGGTTGCCTTCGATATGCGAAGAAATGCCGCGCTCCGCGACCCCGACGTGCTATGCGCGTATGTGGAGGAGAAAATGTCCGGTGGGGGGATGTACTATATCCTATTGGACGAGGTGCAGATGCTGAGTGAATTCGAGTCGGTACTCAACGAATTTGCGCGGTATGAAAATGCCGACGTATATGTGACCGGAAGCAATTCCAAGTTCCTTTCCTCCGACATCATGACGGAGTTTCGAGGACGTGGGGATGAGATCCGCGTCTATCCGCTTTCATTCGCGGAATACTGCTCCGCTTTCCCCGGCTCCGTTGATGAGGCGTGGCAGGAATACTACACCTACGGCGGACTGCCACTCACGGTCTCCATGACGACGGACGAGCAGAAAGCCGAATATCTCACCAGGCTTTTCAACGAGGTCTACCTCAGAGACATCGTGGAGCGTAATGGCATCCGCCACCCGGAGGAGCTGGGAGAGCTCATCAACATTCTCGCCTCCTCCATCGGTTCTCTGACCAATCCGAAAAAGCTGTCAAACACCTTCAAATCCGTCAAGGGCATCAAGATCACGGAAAATACCCTGGCCCGATACGCGACTTATCTTGAGCAGGCATTCATGATCAAGCGCGCACAGAGGTATGACATCAAGGGCAAGCGTTATATCGACACACCCTCCAAATTTTATTTTGAGGACGTAGGACTGCGCAACGCGCGGCTAAACTTCCGGCAAATAGAGCTGACGCACATCATGGAAAACATCATCTACAATGAGCTTCGTATGCGCGGTTACAATGTGGATGTGGGCGTGGTGGAGATACGCGATAAGCAGGCCGACGGCAGTTACACGAAAAAGCAGACCGAGGTGGATTTCGTCGCCAACCTCGGCAGTAAGCGAATTTATATCCAGTCTGCATTCGCCATGTCAGATGATAAGAAAACCGCCCAAGAGAAGCGGCCTTTGGACAAGATTGGCGATTCGTTCAAGAAGATCATCGTGGTCGGAGAGAATATAAAGCTATGCCGTGATGAAGACGGCATCGTCATAATGGGTATCCGCGATTTTCTGCTAAAGCGGGACAGTTTGGAGCTCTGACATCGCGAAAAACAGCAACTACGCATGCCGTTTGAATGAGTTAATACTTGTTGTCATTCGTTTTGTTAATACTATTTACACTTTCAAAAATGCGGGGTAATCCCCGCATTTTTTGAGTCCTTGACTTACCTGCTTCGATATTATTCGGTGTCTTCCAATTAACGCAGATCTGCGAAAAAAGTGGCACATGTCACCTGGGCAAGGCAGAGAGAAGCCGAGTTTAGGGTCAAATTGACCGTCCACCCCGCCTTCTCTGCCTGTTCCACCACAGAAAGCCCATGGGTGGAAAAGTGAGCCTCCAACCACTTCATTTCCTGCCAAAACCGGGCGGAAATGTCCCTAAGTACCCGGAAGCCTACCTATTACCCCTCAGTTAACTCATTCTCTCTGTTTATAACGAGAATCTTATGATTAGCAGAAACTTTATTTAAAATTTTTTCTTTTCATGTAACAAAACATTAAGCTGATTACATATTTAATGTAGAGAGGCATTCCTTTATATACGCAGGGCTGTACTACACCAAAAAAGACGATTAGAATTTTACTATTGTCTATTATCAAGAATGTGTGTATAATGGTAGATAATGTCTACTGAACAACCCCCATTTTTCCTTTTACCCCCCAAGCACCCAGCAACGCGGCAAAAACCCGCAGAAGGGCGCACTGAATCTTACGCAGATTCAGCACCAGAACCGACATGGCGATCACATGCGCGGCGGTGTCCCGCAGCTT
>CANPZR010000028.1 GCA_947589175.1 uncultured Lachnospiraceae bacterium
TTCAAAATCATCACTATCAATCTTATCTTCCATTTTTTTTATCAATTCCTCTAACATTTCATACCCTCCAAATTCTGTTTTGTTGCTATATGTTTTTTTCCATTTCGTCAGTTGGCTCATAGTCGATTTTCCAATCTAAAAAGGAACCCAATGTTTTACACTCCGTACACATTGACCCGATATATACCCACTTTACGCTACCGTTTTTTCGTCTTGAAAAACCAACCTTAATATGATAGGCCGTCCTCTTTTTACAGATTGGGCACCGGATTGCTTTTGGCTTTGCCTCATCCCATACGTCTTCACAATCCAGAAGGATCTTTTTCGTTTTACATGCAGGGCATACTACCTGAATAGCACCTTCATCACGGTCAAGCCGGACAAACAGGGCATTGCTGCCGCAGGTATTACATTTGACAGACTTGATATCCAAAGCGTTATCCTCTGAAAACGCTTTCAAATATTCATCAATATCATCCAGACAATCTCCTGTCCACCATTCTCCGCTTGTATCTATCATAAAACTACCTCCAACAATTTTCATTTTTTATAATTTCGTTCATAAAAGCATCCTTTCAATTCGCTCCACACTGTGGAGTGTTTTTACCGCTTTAATTTTTCCCTGACTGTCCTTGTCGGCTGTACCCATGCGGAAGAGCTTCCTCCCCTCGGTTCGTATTATGACTTTATGTAAACTTTCCTACCACACTCCCATAAAATAGCAGTTTTCAATAAACCCTCTGAAATCCGAGATATAATCACTTCTGTTGGGTATTAATCTCTACTTTCAAATTCAGCAATTACCTTGTTTAGACCTTCGTTTCGAAAAGATTTTATTACTTCTCTTAGCGAGATTCCATTAACGTCCTCATTCAAATCCAATCCGTATTGAAGAAATACCCTTAAAAAATCAGGATTTGTTTCATCCAACATACCTATAGCGTATAATATCGGAGAATGTCCTTTTTTATCTTTGCAGTTTGGGGCAGCCCCTTTTTGCAACAGTAATTTGGCTACTGCCAAATTATGTGCACTACACGCCACATGCAAATAAGTTCCTCCATTATCATCAGCAAAATTAACATTGTCAAGCTGCCTTATATCTTCCAACAGCTTATCTGACTCTTCAATCCCGATTCTCCAAAAGAATTCGTCTCTCCCTAAATTATATCCCATACCTTAATTCCTTTCTAGTTAATATTTGCTTTCTTGATTTGTTTAATTGTTCAACGCCAATATTATACCATTTTTCTATAAGTTCGTCTATGATTTTCTGATATCAAATATCCCCAATTCCTCTCTCCGCCACGGCGACATTATCTTATATTATATTGTAAAAAAAACACCGTTCTGCGCGGTTAAAGTGGCGAATAGAATATTCGGCACTTTTTCCCCGTGCAGGAACGGTGTTTTTATAATCATACATATAAGCCTATAATGTCACCTAATCCATCACTCGCCCGATCTTCACCGGATGACGATAATACGCATTCGAAATCTTAATGCCATCGGTCGGGTTGCTGGCGTGAATCACCTGGCCGCCACCGATATACATCGCCACGTGGTTGATCCGGTATCCGTTGCTGTAAAAGAACAGATCTCCCGGCTTCGGCGAGCTGACGCTCCTCGTGACGCCCGCCTGCGCCGCCGCGTTGTGCGGAAGCGAGTGGCCGTATTTCGCGTACAGGCTCATGGTAAAGCCGGAGCAGTCCGTGCCTCCCGTGAGGCTGGAGCCTCCCCACACATAGGGGTTGCCCAAAAACTGCTTCGCGTACTCCACAATCGACGCCTGGCTGGAAGATACCCCGGAGGACTTGCTCGCGGAAACCTTCTTCACCTTCACGGCGCGCTTTAAGGAATACTGCTTTTTCACATACTCCTTTGCCACAAAAGCGGTGTCGCTGTCCACGGTAATACAGATAAAGTCGCCCATCTGCGCCTCAATCTCCTCATAGCCGCCGGCGCGCTCCAGCGCGTCTTTGGAGAGATCTTCCTTTTCTATCACGTCCTTGATATAATCAAGCGTCAGATTTTCCTTCTTAATGACAAATTCCTCGCCCTCGGAAATCACCGAGTAAATCGGCGCGGACGTGGTGGGCAGCGCGCGGACGCGGAGCGAATTGGTCTGAATCTCTACGCAGTTGCGTCCCACTTCCTTCGCGAGCTCCTCCGCCTTCTCGTCGGTGGTGAGGTAGGAGGCCTTCACATAGCCCCGCACATCGCCGGACACGATCTTCGCCCAGCCGTTCTTGATATTGTAAATATGACAGCCCGCGTTCTTCGTCAGTTTTCCCACAATAGAAGCCCTCTTGGACGGCTTCTTGCGGACATTCAGGTATGTGTCCACTTTGTTGGCGATGCCGAGACGGCTGTAATTGAGGTTCAGCTCCACATGAGCCGGTTCCTCTGTTGGCTCGACCGCCGGTTCTTCCGTCGGCGCCGGTGTCGCCTCCGGTTCCTGGGTCGGTTCCGGGGAAGCCTCCGGCTTCTCCGCCGCATTTACGGCCGCTCCCGTGACGTCTCCCACTCCCAGAAACTGCAGGGATTTTGCCGTCAGCATACCAGCCGCTACATCGCTGCAATACTGGTCGATCAGAACGCTGGCGCCTTCCACCTGCTCTTCCGTAGCCAGTGTCGCAGCCCGCCCTGAAACCACGGCAGTGCCTACCATCAATCCTCCCGCCAGAACAAACGCTAGTATTTTCTTTCCTTTGTTATTCATAATTTACCCTTCTTGTTCTCCAATTCTTACCTTTTTGTTACAGAAATATTACATTTATTAAGAATTATAGCACATAAAAGGATAATGTCAACATTTTTTCCAACTTTTATGAAATTTTCATACTACACTTGTAGACATCGCTCGCAAATAGTTTTTGATGGCAGATAAGAAACTGCTACGCAGCTTTCTTATCGCCCCGTCGCATAAACGCTCCGAAACAGATGTTTATATTATAATGCAGACCAGGCCGCCATTGGAGTCGTTGACCACCTTCTGTATGGTGTCCTGGAGCTTTAGCTGGCTCTCCTCGCCCAGACGGCTGACCTTGGAGCTGATTCCCTCCTCCACCAGCTGCCGGATCGTCTTTCCAAAAATATTGGTGTCAAATATGCCGTCCGGATTTTCCCGGCCGTTCTGGTTGATGTAGTCGATCAGGTCCTGCGCCTGCTCCTCGCTTCCCACGATGGGGGCGATTTCCGTCTCTATGTTGGCCTGGATCAGATGCACGGAAGGACAGCTGGCCTTGATTTTGACGCCGTACTTGTTGCCGTGGCGGATCAGCTCCGGATCCGCGATCTGGATTTCATCCTCCGTGGGCGGCACAATGCCGTACCCCTTTCCCTTTACCTGGTCGCAGGCCGCCGCAATGGCCTCGTATTCTTTTTTCCGCCCCGCCAGTTCCCGCAGCGTGGCAATGAGATCAAACTCTCCCTCGATGGTAGTTCCCACCATGTCGCTCAGAATCTCATAATAATAGCTCTCTTCAAAATCCAGCGCCAGGTTGACGACGCCGTTTTCCAGCTGCTTATCCCGGACATAGATCTCCTTCATATAGGGAGCTTCCATGGCAATATTTTCCTCCGTGACGTCGCGCATGGTGCGCAGCCTTCCGATAATCCGGCGGCACTGCTCAATCAGGTCCGCCTTCAGCCAGTTGTCCATTGAGAGAAATTCCACCCACTTGGGGACAATAAAATTCAGTCTTGTAATAGAAAAATCCGATAAAACCTGTTCCATAATAAAAAGAGCCTCCTCCCTGGTCATTTCCTTTCCATTAACAGGCACTACGACTTTGCCGTACTGCTCCTCCATGCGCTGCGCCCGCTCTTTTGTCTCCGGCGCATCCGGCCTCGCCGTATTTAATATAATGACAAAGGGTTTCCCGGCCTTTTTGCATTCCAATACCGTATTTTCCTCTGCGCCCTTAAAATTCTCCGCCGGTATGTCCCCAAAGGAACCGTCCGTCGTGACCACAAGGCCGATATTGGAATGTTCAGCGATAACCTTTTTGGTTCCAATGGCAGCCGCCCGCGAAAAGGGAATCTCCTCCTCGTCCCAGGGCGTCTTCACCATGCGCTCCTTTTCTCCCTCTGCGTTTCCCATGGCCTCCGGCACGAGAAATCCCACGCAGTCAATGAGACGGATCCGTCCCGTCTCCTGATTGGGAAAATGAATCTCAGCGCCCCTTTTGGGAACAAATTTCGGCTCCGTGGTCATGATCGTCCTCCCCGTCGCCGACTGGGGAAGCTCGTCGATGGTCCTGGCCTTCTCGTTTTCATCGGTTATTTCCGGCAGAACCACAAGCTCCATAAATCGCTTGATAAATGTGGATTTCCCCGTTCGCACCGGCCCCACGACCCCCAGATAGATTTCTCCGCCCGTGCGCCGGCTCATGTCCTGATACACATTATATTTGTCCATAAAAACCCCCTTGCTTCGATTTCCTACTGATACCCAGTATATGCAAGGGGGTTTTTTTATATGACGGATATTTATTTTTAATATTTAAAATAAGCAGTATTTAAAATAAACGGTATTTCAAATAAACGATCCAAAGCTGTTCCCGCGCGGCCGGACGCCTCACGGAGCAGAACAATGTCAGATCACGTCGTCGATAACTTCCTCTAACTCCATGCGGACCATGCGGAAAATCTCCATGAGCCGCGGGTTGAACACGCCGCACTCGCCCTCCACGATCCGGTCAAAGGCTTCTTCCTTGTCTAAGGCCGGCTTGTAGATGCGGTCGCTGACTAAGGCGTCGTAGGACTCCACCAGCCCCACCACCTGAGCCGAAATCGGAATGTCGTTGCCGGAAAGCCCCTCCGGATATCCGCTGCCGTCAAATCTCTCGTGGTGATACATGCAGACGTCCGCGCAGCACATGTAAAAATTGTATTCCTCACTGTCCTTCTCCACTTCCTTGGCCAGGTGCAGAAAGAGCTTGCGTCCCTTCCGGGTGTGGTTCCTCATAATCTCCGTCTCATCCTCCGTGAGCCGGCTGGGCTTCTGGAGAATGCTCTCGGAAATCAAAATCTTTCCCGCGTCGTGCATCGCCGCCGCGCCGGAAATATTCTCCCTCTCCTCATTGGTCAGCTTGAACTCCGGGCAGAACGTCATAACCTTGTCTAACATGATATCGGTCAGCCGCCGGATCTGCTGGCAGTGGCGCTCCGCGGAGAAATCCCGGCTCTCCACCAGGGAACAGAGATATTCGATCAGGTTCATAACTCCCTGTACTTTCATTGACATCATCCCCTCTCTACTTTGCTACCCGCTCAATCTGATTATCCCGCTTCTTGAACTCTATATTGGAATAGACCTCCCTGACCTGGAAGGGATCTGAGCTGATGTACAGGAGCGTGCCCGGATAGACCCGTCCCTTGACCTCCACCTTGGCCGCCTTCTGCACGGTCATCTGCGCCATCTTCTCCTCCCTCTTTTTCAAGAGATCTTTCTTTTCCTGCTTTTCCGTATAAATCGCCTTGGTCAGCTTGTCGCACAGGGCGGTAATCTTCTCATCCCGCACCGGCTGCTCCATAAACTTGTACAGGGCCGTCTCGCAGGACTTTAACTGGGCGTCTACCTTGGCGATCTTCTTGGTAAGCTCCTGGTAGGACATCATGTCCTCCTTGTCGATGCCCACCTCCAGAACCGTCTTGACCTCGGCCACGTTGCCGATTCCATAGCAGCTGACGCCCTGCTTGGCGCATATGTAGCCGCCGATGATAACACCCTTTCTTCCCTGCACTAACAGCTTGCCCTGAGCCTTCACCTGGCAGTTCAGAAGATAGCTGGCCTCCACGTTGCCCGCCGCCTCGAGATTGACCGACTCGAAAAATTGTCCGGTAATATCGCCGCCCGCGACAATCATGCTCTTTCCCTGTCCCTGGCAACCCTTCCGGATGACGATGTTCTTCCCGGCCACGATCTTAGCCCCCTCGCAGTTGCCGCCGATCATGATGTTGCCGGCCGCCGTCACGGAAAAGCCCGGATCCACGTTGCCCATGATATCCACATCGCCGTCAAAGTCAATGTCTCCCACGGAGACGTCCACATTGCCCGTCACCGTGTAGAGGTTGCGGATGGTCAGCTCCCTGTTCTCATCGTTCACCTCGATGATGCCGTCCAGGCTGGAGTAGTATTTCTTCTTGTCCTCCGACATGACAAAGCCCTGTCCGCGCAGAGGCGGAAGCTCCTTGCCTCTCTTGGGAGCTACCACGTTGCCCAGAACGTCGAAACCAAAGGCGCCCGCCGTAGACGAGTGGTACTCCGCCACTAGCTGGTTGCGCTTCACGGACTCAAAAAGCTCCATGCTCTTGTAGTCCACGGTTCCATTTTCCAGCACCTTGGGCTTGCGCTTTAACTCCCGGCGGAAATAGTACTGGTACCAGCCGTCGTCGCCATTCTTGGCAGGACGACCCTCCGCCACAACCACCGGCCTGTCAAATACTTTATTTTTAACGATCTTCTTAATGATGTCTTTTTTAATTCCCTGCTTCACGTCATGATGCCTGAGGTGGCGCATGATCTCCGCCTCGTTGAGCTTCTCCAGATAGTCCGGCATGATATCCACCAGCTCGGAAAAATCGATGGTGGCTTTCATGCGGTCCGGCGACACGACCACGCAGGATTGAAGCAGAAATTCCTTGGACTGCTGCTCCTGCAGCTCCTCCATCTCTTCTTCGTCCGTCTCCTCCTCGTCATCCGTGAGGTGCAGAAGCTCCTGCAGGCTGGCAATCAGCTCATCTCTCTCGTCTTTTTCTTCCTTTGGCTGGTTTTCCGACTCCTGGAGAAGCTTCTTGACGTCTTTCACGGAGACTTCGCTCTCGCTCTCCTCCAGATCCTTGCGCATCTTCTCCATCTGCTCCGGCTCGTAGTAGACCTTCGCGTACTGGGACACGTCCACGCCGCTGTTCAGTCCCCTGCGGATCTCCTTCATCTGATCTACATCAAACTCGGGCCTCGCGTACTGGGATACATCAATCCCATCCTCCAGTCCCAGACGGATTTCCCGCATCTGGAACCAGTTGTATTCCGGTCTGGCATACAGAGACACATCCAGATTGCCCTTTAATCCCCGGGCGATCTCCCGCATCTGCACGCCGTGGAACTCCTTGCGGAAATAGGGGAGAAGGTTCACTCCCTGCTCGTTGGCGTTGTTCAGCTCCTCTAACTGCTCGGCGTTATACCCCTGCTCCAGATATTCGCTGAGGTCGTTTCCAGCCGCCTTTCCGCGGCCCAGCTCCATCAGAGCCCGCCCCGGATAGCCTTTCTCTGCGTACCCCGAGAGGTCGATTTTCTTTAGCAGTCCCAATCGGACGGCACGCATGACCGAAGACTTGAACGTCGGCTTGGCGTACAGCTCCACCGGCAGTCCCCGCTCCAGACCCTGGCGAATCTCCTTCATCTGCATCCAGTCAAACGCAACGTCCGCATAGCTGTCCACATCCAGGCCCTTTTCCAGACCCTGACGGATCTCCTGCATCTGATAGGAGAGAAACTGCGTGTTGGCGTACTTGGAAATATCTAACTTTTTCTGGATACCCTGTCGGATCTCCGCGCACTGCAGCCGGTCAAAGCCCTTCTTCAGATAGGGGCTCATGTCAATGCCCGTCTCCAGGTCGGTCCGGATTCCCTCCATCTCCATCCAGTTCAGGGACGGATCCAGATAATTTTCCACCGGAAGCCCCTTCTCCAGTCCCAGACGGATCTGTTCCAGCTGGAAAACGTCAAAGGACAGACGGCGATATAGATCAATATCGCCGCCTGCTTTTTGACACAGGCGCAGCTCGCGCTCATAATTCTTCTGAGTGATTTCGGAATCAATAGCCATTTTCATCATAAAACGTCCCCCATGTCATCATTACCCTTACATCGTTTCTGCTATTTCTTTATTTTTGAAACCTCTTTTTCATAATCCGCCACCTTCGTGTAATGATATGACGTCAGCATATAATCTTCAAAGCTAAATGAAGAATCGCCATAGGTAAGCTCATAAGCCTGGCGGAGATTCTCAACTGTCATCTGTGTGCTCGTAGCCGTATCGGAAATAAAGTCTTCCAGTTCCTTGTCGGTCGGCTCCGGCATATTCTCCTTGGCGAAAATAGCCTCAACCACCAGCTGGTACTTGACCTGGCTGTCCGCCGCCTCTTCTAACAGCTTCTCATAGGATTCCTTCGTGTAACCCATCTGACCCAGCACCACGTCAAACTCTACGCTGTCCCCGTAGGACATCTGGATGGAAGCGCGGTTCATGGCGTCCATCTGCTGCTTGTAAGCTTCCTTCAGCGTCGTCGGCGTCTTGATCAGCTCCGATTCCTCAACAATCTTGTTGACAGCCTCATACCCGATGGAAGATTCCTTGCTTTTCTTCAATGACTTTCTCGTCTCCTTCTCAAACTCCTCCACCGTCTTGTAGGAGGTGTACTTCTTCACGAATTTGTCGTCAAAGGTGTTCGGAGAAGTCTTTATTTTATAATTAATTGTAACGGTGAACACAACGTCTTTGCCGGCCAGATCGGGACTATTGGTATAAGGATCCGGGAACTGTAAGTTCAGATCCTTCGTCTCGCCTACCTTCATGCCGTCCAGGCCCTCGTCAAATCCATCGATAAACCCGGAATTTCCGATGGTCAGCTCCTGATCCTCCGCGGAGCCATTGTCAAACTCCTTGCCGTCGATCTTGCCGACATAGTCCATGTTAACCGTATCACCGGTGCTGCAGGTACCCTTCTTGACCTTCTTCTCCTTGGGGTACTGGGAGAGGTAGTTGTTCTTCTGCTCCTCGATCTCGGAATCCTTGACCTTGCAGTCTATCTCTATGCCTTTATACTCTGCAAGCTTCAGGCACTCGAGCGGATCATAATCCTCTATCACTATAGGTCCGCCGGACACCGCCGAAGAAGTGGCGTCCGCGCTGTGAGGGTCGCCCACGAATTTCGCCTTGACATCATCCCATGAACATCCTGTGAGAACTGCCGCCATCAGCACAATAACCGCGGCAATCGTATATTGCTTTTTCACTTTAATTTCCTCCTAAACAATCTTTATCTTTTTCAGTATATCACGAAAAAAAAGAAAAGAAAAGTGTAATTTTTGTGTCTTTTCTAACCGATCATGACATTTCGCCCAGCGGCCTATACGGACATCACGGCCTCTTTCATGGACCTCACATACTCCGCTACATGGGGGACGCTGTCCTTTCCATACTGCGCCACGATTTTCACGATGGCGCTCCCCACGATGGCGCCGTCCGAGATGGACGCCATCTCTCGCGCCTGTTCGGGCGTGGAGATGCCGAATCCGATGGCGCACGGGATATCCGTGATCTCCCTCACTACCTGAATCAGCTCCGAGATGCCGGAATTGATCTGCGCGCGGACGCCCGTCACGCCCAGGGAGCTCACGCAGTAGAGAAATCCCTTTGCCTCCTTCGCGATCATCTTCACGCGGCTCGCGCTCGTCGGCGCGATCATGGAAATCACCGTCAGACCCTGCTCCGCGAACACCGCGTCGATCTCCCCCTTTTCCTCAAAGGGAACGTCCGGCACGATCACGCCGGAGACGCCGCACTCCTTTGCCTTTTTCGCGAATTTCTCCGTGCCGTACACATAGATGGGATTGATGTAGGTCATAAATACCATAGGCACCCGCATCCGGTCCTTGATAGAATGTACCATGTCAAAAATCCGGTCGGTCGTCGTCCCCGACTGGAGCGCCCGAAGGTCCGCCTCCTGAATTACCGGCCCCTCGGCCACGGGATCGGAGAACGGAATACCGATCTCAATTAAATCCGCCCCCGCCTCCTGCATGGCGAGCAGAAGCTCTCTTGTGGTGTCCAGATCCGGATCTCCCGCCGTCACAAAGGGAATAAACGCTTTTTTGTTGTCAAATGCCTCCGCAATCTTATTCATGGATATCCACCCCCCTGTATCTGGCGATTGCCGCCACGTCCTTATCTCCCCGCCCCGAAACATTGACTACGATAATCTGGTCCTTTTCCAGCTGAGGCGCCAGCTTTCTCGCGTAGGCGAGCGCGTGGGAGCTCTCGATGGCAGGAATAATTCCCTCGATTCGGGAGAGATACTCAAATGCCTCCACAGCCTCGTCGTCGGTGATGGACACATACTGCGCACGCCCCGTGTCGTACAGATTCGCGTGCTCCGGTCCGATGCCCGGATAGTCTAATCCCGCCGAGATCGAGTACACCGGCGCAATCTGCCCGTACTCGTCCTGGCAGAAATAGGATTTCATGCCGTGAAATACGCCGAGCGTCCCGGTGGCGATCGTTGCAGCCGTATCCGCCGTGTTCACGCCCCGGCCCGCCGCCTCGCAGCCGATGAGCTTCACGCTCTCGTCCGGGATAAATTCATAGAAGGCGCCCATTGCGTTGCTGCCGCCCCCCACGCACGCCAATACCGCGTCCGGGAGCTTTCCTTCCTTTTCCATCAGCTGCGCCTTGATCTCTTTTCCAATCACGCTCTGGAAATCCCGCACAATCGTGGGGAACGGGTGCGGTCCCATGACCGAGCCGATGACGTAGTGCGTGTCGTCGATCCGCCTGGTCCACTCTCGGAGCGTTTCATTGACCGCGTCCTTCAGCGTCTGGGTGCCGCTCGTCACCGGGTGCACCTTGGCGCCAAGGAGCTCCATCCGGTACACGTTTAGCGCCTGCCTGTCCGTGTCCACCTTGCCCATGTAGATCTCGCACTCCATGCCCAAAAGCGCCGCCACCGTCGCCGTCGCCACGCCGTGCTGGCCCGCGCCGGTCTCCGCGATAATGCGCGTCTTGCCCATCTTTTTCGCGAGAAGCGCCTGCCCCAGCGCGTTGTTCAGCTTGTGGGAGCCGGTGTGGTTTAGGTCCTCTCTTTTCAGGTAAATTTTCGCCCCGCCCAAGTCCTCCGTCATGTGGGAGGCGTAGTACAGCCTGGACGGACGCCCCACATAATTGTGCAGAAGGTCCTCAAATTCCTTTACAAATTCCGGATCCTCCTTGTAGCGCTTATAGGCGTTTTCCAATTCTATCACCGCATTCATCAGCGTCTCCGGAATGTACTGTCCGCCGTGAATACCAAATCTTCCCTCTGCCATCGCTTTCACACTTCCTCCGTTCCTCTCAATTTGTCAAGCATTGCCTTCTTGTCGCTGCTGCGCATCAGCGTCTCCCCGATGAGGACGCCGTTTACGCGGCCTTTTTCCAGCTCGATAATATCCTCCCTGGTCCGGATGCCGCTCTCCGCCACGAACAGGATGTTCTCCGGCACCTTTTCCCGGAGCCGGATTCCGTTGTGGATATCCACGGTAAAATCCTTCAGATTCCGGTTGTTGACGCCGATAATCCGCGCGCCCGCCGACACGGCCGCCGCGATTTCCTCCTCGTCGTGCGCCTCCACGAGCGCCGACAGCCCCAGACTGTCGCAGATCTCAATATAGCGCCGGATCGTCGCCTCCGGGAGCAGGGCGCAGATCAGGAGCACCAGGGACGCCCCCGCCGCCTTCGCCTCGTAGATCATGTACTCGTCGATGGTAAAATCCTTCCGCAGAAGCGGCGTTTTCACGGTCTGGGAAATCTCTTTTAAATAAGAAATGTTCCCCAGAAAATAGTCCGGCTCCGTCAGCACCGACATCGCGTCGGCACCCGCCGCCTCGTACTCCCTTGCAATCGACAGGTAGTCAAAATCCTCCGCAATGACTCCCTTGGAGGGCGACGCCTTCTTCACCTCGCAGATAAAGGAAATTCCCGGCTTCTTTAAAGTTTCTTCAAAGGAAAAGGTTCCTGCTGCTACATTCCTTTGAGACATTTCCCCTTGGGACATTCCCCCGCCGGACGCCGTTTCCCGGGCGAGCGTCTGCTCCGCAAGCTCCTTCATTTTTTCAGGAGAGATTTCCTGTTTCGCCCTCTCCACCCGGATTTTCGTCTTTGCCGCGATTTCGTCCAAAATCATGCCTTTGTTGCCTCCACAAATTCTTTCAGCTTTGCTGCTGCCTTGCCGCTGTCAATAATATCGGCCGCCTCCTTGACGCAGTCCTCCATTGAGGAGCCGTCGTCCTTCCCCAGATACAGGGCGATTCCCGCATTCATGAGAACCACGTTGCGCTTGGCGCCCGTCTCCTTTCCGGTCAGAATATCCTCCGTAATCTTCGCGTTCTCCTCCGGCGTGCCGCCAATTAACTCCGACAGCTCGCAGGGAGTGAAACCGAACTGCTCCGGCGTGATGTCGAAGGATTTCAGCTCGCCGTCCCGGATCTCGCAGCAGTGCGTCGGCCCGGTCAGCGTGATCTCATCCAATCCGTCGCTCCCGCACACGGCCATGCCGCGCTTTACGCCCAGATTGCTCAACACCTGCGCCAGCTTCTCCACTAACTCCTTATCGTACACGCCCATCAGCTGTCTGGTCGCCCCCGCCGGGTTGGTCAGCGGTCCCAAAATGTTAAATACGGTGCGCTCCTTCATCTCTTTTCTCACAGGCCCCACATTCTTCATGGACGGGTGATATTTCTGCGCGAATAAAAATGCCATTTTCGTGTCGTCTAACACCTTTTTATTCTCCTCGACGGAGAGAGTCAGGTTCACGCCCAGGCTCTCCAGAAGATCTGCCGCGCCGCTCTTGCTGGACACGCTGCGATTGCCGTGCTTGGCTACCGGGACGCCCGCCGCCGCGATGACAAATGCCGCCGTCGTGGAAATATTGAAGGTTCCGACCTCGTCTCCGCCGGTCCCCACGATCTCCATGACCTCAAAATCCGGCTCTAAGTGGGTGCCGAGGCTCCTCATCGCCGTGGCGGACGCCGTGATCTCCGTAATCGTCTCGCCCTTCATGCGGAGCGCCGTCAGATACGTCGCCATCTGCACCTGGGACGCCTCCCCCGACATAAGCTCCTTCATCACGCTCTCCGCCTCCTCGTAGGAGAGATCGACCTTGTTAATTACCTTGTGAATTGCTTCCTGAATCATGATTTGCCTCCAATCCGGAGCGTTCTTCGCTCCTCTGATAAATATTTTAATTTTAAATTTTAAATTTTTCTCTTATCAAATAATATTGGTTTTCACTTCAATATCGTCGCAGATTTCCCATCGGAAAATATTCGTTTTCGATACTCTGCACCCTCGCAATCTTACATCTCGCAATTTTACAGATCAAGAAAATTCTCGATCATCTTCATGCCGTCCGGCGTCAGTATGGACTCCGGGTGGAATTGCAGCCCGTACACATCGTATTCCCGGTGTTTCACCGCCATCACCTCGTTATTCGCGTCGGTGGCGATCACCTCCAGCTCCTCCGGCATGGTCTCAATGTCCGCGATCAGCGAGTGATATCTGGCGACGTCGAGCTCTCCGGGCAGTCCCGCGAAAATCGGTTTCGACGTGTCTATGGAAACCCGGCTCTGCTTGCCGTGCATCAGCTGCTTGGCGTGGCAGATTTTCGCCCCGTACACCTCGCAGATTCCCTGATGTCCGAGGCAGACGCCCAGAATGGGGACCTTTCCCTGCAGCTTTTTCACCAGCTCCTCGCAGATGCCGGCGTCCTTCGGATATCCCGGCCCCGGCGAGAGCACGATGTGGGAGGGCGCGAGCTTTTCAATTTCCTCCACGGTCAGCTCGTCGTTTCGCACCACCCGGATGTCCGGGTTCAGCGTTCCGATATATTGTACCAGATTATAGGAAAAACTATCATAATTGTCCACGAGAAGAATCATCCCTCCACCGCCTCCTTCGCATTTTCAATCGCGAGCATCACAGCCTTCGCCTTGTTGGCCGACTCCTGATACTCCATCTCCGGCCTGCTGTCCGCCACAATGCCGCCCCCGGCCTGCACATAGACCTTGCCGCCTTTTTTCACCGCCATGCGGATGGCGATGCAGGTATCCAGATTGCCGCTGAAATCCACATATCCAAGCGCCCCGCCGTAGATGCCCCGGGGCTCCGGCTCCAACTCGTCAATGATCTCGCAGGCGCGGATCTTGGGCGCCCCGGACAGGGTTCCCGCCGGGAGCACCGAGCGAATAGCGTCCAGCGAATCGCAGTCGTCGCGGATATTTCCCTCCACCTGGGAACAGATGTGCATAATCTTGGAATACTTGTGGATCATCTGGTACTTCGTGACCTCCACGGAGCCAAAATCCGAAATCCGCCCCAAATCGTTGCGCCCCAAATCCACTAACATATTGTGCTCCGACAGCTCCTTGGCGTCCGCCATCAGATCGGCCACAAGCGCCTCGTCCTCCGCCTCGTCCTTTCCACGGGGCCTCGATCCCGCCACCGGGAAGGTGACGAGCCGCCCGTCCTCAAGCCGCACCAGCGTCTCCGGCGACGTGCTCATAATCTCCACGTCCTCCATATTCATATACACCATGTAGGGCGACGGATTCGTGGTGCGCAGCACCCGGTAGGGATTGATCAGGCTCCCCTCGTAGTCGCTGGAAAACTGTCTGGATATCACCGCCTGGAAAATGTCCCCGTCAAAAATATATTCGCGCGTCTTTTCCACCATCTTAGCGTATTCTTCCTTCGTCACGTTGCAGGTAAAATTCACCCGGTCGTACACCGGCTCCTCCGGCAGCGGCGAGGTGTCCCGGATCAGGGAAATGATTCCCTTCATGTCCGCCTGCGCCTTCGCATAATTCTGCTCAATGTCCCCGGACGTGCTCACATTTGCCACAATGACGATTTTCTGCTTCAAGTGGTCGTAGGCGATTACCTTGTCGAACAGCATCAGGTCGTAGTCCGCGAAATCCCTCCGCTTGATGTGGAGCTTTTTCTCCGCGTGGGCAATCATGGCATAGGCGAAATACCCCACAAAGCCGCCCGCGAAGGGGGGCATCCCCTCAATCTTCGGCGCCCGGTAATGGCTCAAAATCTCCCGGAGCACTCCCAGGGAATCCTCCGTCTCCCGGACCTCCTTCTGTCCGCGCCGGTCAATCGTCACCTGTTTTTCCTGGCAGGTCACCCGCATGATGGGATCGTATCCCAAAAATGAATACCGTCCCCACTTCTCTCCGCCCTCTATACTCTCCAACAGATAGTGGTTTCCCCCTCTGGCCGCTATTTTCCGGAGCAGAAGGATCGGCGTCACCACATCCGCGTAAATTTCTCTCTGGACCGGCACGATGTCGTATTCTCCGGCAAACTCCCGGATCCGGTCGATGGCTGTGTCCTGCATATATACTGCCTCCTCTCTGTCATTTTCATGTATTTGGCGTCAAGGTTAAAAGATGTTTTTCATGTCTTATAGTAATTTTTCTTATTTTTCATACAGACTTGAAACTCATAACCTTATACCAATAATAATAAAAAAACTCCCGTCCACATTCCTGTTTCAGAAAGGGACAAGAGTTTTATCTCCTGCGGTACCACCCAAATTGGCTGCCAGGCAGCCCACTCTACCGTGCACCATCATGCACTCCTGACTATAACGGTTCAGGCTTCCGTCAGCGTCTACTCTCCGATATCGCTCGGATTTCAAGCTGCCCTCCCAGGTCCATTCAGCATCCCTTCGTCATGGCCTCGCACCAGCCGGCCACTCTCTGAAAACGTGCAGGACACCTACTTCTCCCGGTCAACGGTTTCCATCTGGTGTATATGCTATTTACTCTGCAGCAGTCGTTGAAAGAATCTCTTTCTTGTTGTAGCTTCCACAGCTCTTGCACATTCTGTGGGGAACCATCAGCGCTCCGCACTTGCTGCACTTTACTAAGGTAGGAGCGGTCATTTTCCAATTCGCTCTGCGCTTATCTCTTCTCGATTTTGAAGATTTATTTTTAGGACAGATACTCACGTCGATTACACCTCCTCGCAAATACTCAAAAACATCAAAACACTTTTTCAATTATATATGCACTCCGGGCAAATGTCAACAGTTTTTTTATTTGAGTTTCCCCGTTGGGATTTTGATGGTACTATTACGCACTCGAAATCGCTATGGTCGAGAAGTGTTTTCGAGGCCCTAAAATCAGTCATGCCGCAAATTGATGACAGCTTTTCCCCAGAATACGGGCCCATATGCAATCTGGTTTTCCGTGGGACACTCCCGATGACGACGACTGCTGCTGCAAG
>CANPZR010000029.1 GCA_947589175.1 uncultured Lachnospiraceae bacterium
TGAAAGAGGGGTGACAGGGTGAAGGATCTGAGAAGCCTTACCGAACAGGAAATGATAGAGACGGCCTCCGCCCTGGGGGAAAAGGCGTTTAGGGGCAGGCAGCTCTTTGAGTGGGTGCACGGAAAACAGGCCTCCTCTCTGGAGGAGATGACGAATCTCCCGGCCAAGTTTCGAGAAAAATTAAAACAGGATTATATAATTTCGGGCGTGAGCATATTGAAAAAGCAGGTTTCCCGGAAAAAGGACACGGCCAAATACCTCTTTTCCCTGGAGGACGGCAACGTAATCGAGAGCGTGTGGATGAAGTACCGTCACGGCAACAGCGTCTGCGTCTCCTCGCAGGTGGGATGCCGCATGGGGTGCACGTTCTGCGCCTCGACGCTGACGGGACTGGCCCGGAATCTGACGGCCGGCGAGATGCTCTCCCAGGTCTATGAGATCCAGCGGGAGACGGGGGAGCGGGTCTCGAATATAATTGTGATGGGGATGGGGGAGCCGCTCGACAACTATGACAATCTGATCCGGTTTATCCGGCTCTTATCCTGCGAGGGCGGCCTGCGCATCAGCCAGCGGAACATCACCGTGTCCACCTGCGGCCTGGTGCCCGAGATCCGGCGGCTCATGGGGGAGGGGCTGCAGATCACGCTCGCCATCAGCCTCCACGCCCCCAACGACGAGATCCGCAGGCAGACCATGCCAATCGCGAAACGGTATTCCATGGACGAGATCATGGAGGCGTGCCGGGATTACTTTCAGGCGACCGGACGGCGCGTCACCTTTGAGTACAGCATGATCCGGGGCGTCAACGACAGAGAGGCGCACGCGGAGGAGCTTGCCAGGCGCTGCGAGGGCATGAACTGCCACATCAATCTCATTCCCCTCAACGAGGTGAGGGAGCGCGGCAATAAGAGATCCAGGGAAGAAGATATACGGCGCTTCAAATTAACACTTGAAAGATATCATAAAAATGTTACAATAAGAAGGGAGATGGGCAGTGACATTGACGCTGCCTGCGGTCAGTTACGAAAGAAATATCTGAACCAGACCGAAAGAAATCCGGAGGAGGTCAAACTGTGAATACATTTTCCATAACAGATACGGGACGTGTGCGAGTCAACAACCAGGACAGCGTGTTCTGTGAAGAAAATGCTGTTGGGAGTTTTCCGAATCTGTTTATTGTGGCCGACGGCATGGGAGGCCACAGAGCCGGCGACACGGCTTCCAGAATGTGCGTAGAGGAGGCTGCGAGAAAGATCCGTTCCTCAGAAAAGAGGACGCCGGTGGGCATCTTTGAAGAGGCGGTATCCACGGCCAACCGCGCCATTTACAGGCAGGCTATGCTGCATGCGGAGCTGTCCGGGATGGGCACGACTATGGTGGCGGCCACGGTGGAGAAAGAATCCGCTTACATCGTGAATATAGGCGATTCCCGCCTGTATCAGATGAGGGAGGAGCTCAGGCAGATTACGGTGGATCATTCTTTGGTCGAAGAGATGGTCCAGTCGGGAGAGATTCAGAAGGACAAGATGCGCACGCATCCCAATAAAAATATTATTACACGGGCCCTTGGAGCCGATGAGTATGTCCGGCCGGACTACTTTGAAATCGAAGTGATGCAGGGGGACGTGCTTTTGTTGTGTTCAGACGGATTGACCAATATGCTGGAGGATCAGCGCATAGAGAACATATTGAAACACAGGGATAATCTTGAACAGGCAGGCCGGGAGCTTGTAAAGCAGGCCAATGAAGCTGGGGGAAAGGATAATATCAGCGTAATTCTGATCCAGATCTAGGGAGCGGGCTTCGCGCGCTTCCATCTGGGAATGAACGGAGGTAAATATGATTAATATAGGAACACTGATCGGCAATCGCTATGAGGTGATCGAAAAGATCGGCACAGGCGGCATGGCGGACGTGTACCGCGCCAAGGATCATAGACTGAACCGTTTTGTGGCGATCAAGGTGTTGAAAAGCGAATATTGCGAGGATACCAAATTTGTCACGAAATTCAGGCAGGAGGCGCAGGCCATCGCCTGCATGTCCCATCCGAATATCGTGGGCATTTATGACGTAGGCGAAGACCAGGGGATGCATTTTATTGTCATGGAGTTAGTGGACGGCATTACCCTGAAAAAATATATTGAAAAAAAGGGAAAACTCTCGGTGCGGGAGGCGGTGGGAATCAGCCTCCAGATTGCCGGCGGCCTTGAAGCGGCCCACAACAACCACATCATCCACCGGGACATCAAGCCGCAGAACATCCTGATTTCCAAGGACGGCACGGCAAAGGTGACGGATTTCGGCATTGCCAAGGCGGCCAGCTCCAACACTATTACGGCCAGCGCCATGGGATCGGTGCACTACATCTCGCCGGAGCAGGCCAGAGGGGGCTTCAGCGATGAGAAGAGCGACGTGTACTCTGTGGGCGTCACCATGTATGAGATGCTCTCGGGAACGCTTCCCTTTACCGGGGAGAGCGCCGTGGCCGTGGCCCTGGCTCACATTCAGGAGGACGCGGTTCCGCTGGCGGCGATGGACGCCACGATTCCGCGGGGCTTAAGCAATATCGTTGCCAAGTGTATGCAGAAGAAGACGGAGCTGCGCTATCCGTCGGCGGCGGATCTCATTGCCGACTTAAAGATGTTTTTGCAGGATCCATCCGGGGAGTACGGCGTCATTCGTCCCCTGTATGAAAATTCAGAGACGATTTTTATTCCCAGCGGCGACGTGGACAAGATCAAGGCGGCGTCCGGGAAGTCCGCGCCGGATGAGCCGGACCGGAGGATGGACGAGGACGAGGAGTCCGAGGGCGATGTGGATCCGAAGCTGGAAAAGGCGCTTATTATCGGCAGCATCGTAGTGGCTATTATCATCGGTATTGTCATTATATATATGTTAGGTAAATTTATCGGCCTGTGGGGGGCGTCCTCCCATGTGCCCACGGCGCCCACGCCCTCGGCCGGGACCGAGGCGACGGCCACTCCGGGAATTTCAGGGAGCTCTCCGGACGAGGAGCAGACGACGGTTCCCGAGATTCACGACCTTGTCAAGGACGAGGCCATTGTAGAGCTGGAGAATAGCGGGCTTCAGTACAAATTTACCGAACAGGAATCCGACACGGTAGAGGAGGGTCATGTAATCGGCTCCAATCCGGAAGAGGGCTCTACGGTGGAAAAGAATACAAGAGTTGAGGTGTATATCAGTTCCGGGCCGGTGAAGGTAGGCGTGCCTACGGTGATGAACTACCCGGAGGACGAGGCGACGGGGATACTGGAATCCGCCGGATTTAAAGTGAAGAACGGCGGCACGGTATACAGCGACACGGTACAGGAGGGACTGGTAGCCTACTCAGATCCCAAGGGCGGCGCCAAGGTAGTGCCCGGCTCCACCATTACCCTGTATATCAGCAAGGGACCGGAGAAGACGACCGGTTTTGTGCCGGATATGATCGGCATGACTGAAAAGCAGGCCAAGAAGGCGCTGAAGGCAGAGGGTCTTGAACTCGGAAGGGTCAGCTACGCCAACTCGGAAAATGTAAGGAAGAACCGGGTATGCCTCCAGAGCAAGGCGGAGGGCTCCGAGGTCGAGAAGGGAACTTCCGTGGATATCACGCTGAGTCTGGGACCGGAAAAGACATACAGCTACTACAGCAATCCGGTTATTATAGACAATCCTTTTGAATTTGAGACAGATCCGGCGTCCACGTTTAAATTTGTGCTGGTTCAGGACAGCCAGACAACGACGGTGAAGGAAGTGAAGCTCTCCTTCTCGGATTTCCCCTATACGATTACGGACGTCAAGGGGAGCAGCGCCTCCCAGGGCGAGCTGATCGTGTACCGGGACGGCAGGCGTGTGGAGACATATGATATCACATTCCGCCAGGTGGAAGACTAGGCATGAAGGGGAAAATCATCAAGGGAATCGGGGGATTTTACTATGTCTGGTGCGAGGACAACGGCGTTTATGAGTGCCAGGCCCGGGGAATTTTCCGAAAAGAGGGCATAAAGCCCCTACCGGGAGACAACGTGGAGATTCAGGTGTTAGACGGGGAGAATTTTCTTGGAAGCATAGAAAAAATACTCCCCCGGACAGGAGAACTCATCCGGCCGGCCGTGGCCAACGTGGATCAGGCCGTGGTGATTTTTGCCCTGAAAAATCCGGCGCCCCATCTGAACCTCTTAGACCGCTTTTTGCTGATGATGGAGCGGCAGGGGATAGATACGGTGGTCTGCTTCAGTAAGCGGGACCTGGTATCCGGGGAGGAAGAAAAGGCGCTCACGGACATATATGAAACATGCGCGGGGAGGGTCATCCCTTTCAGCAATAAGGATCTGTCGGGACTGGATCGGATCCGGCAGTGTCTCTACGGGAAGACCAGCGTTCTGGCCGGCCCGTCGGGCGTGGGCAAATCCAGCCTGCTGAACCGTATTTTTCCGGAGGCGGAGTCCGAGACGGGAGACGTCAGCCGGAAGATCGGCCGGGGAAGGCACACCACAAGGCACTCCGAATTATTTTACATCGGGAACCGCACGTTTCTCGTTGACACGCCGGGATTCAGCTCGCTGCAGGTTCCGGATATGCCCAAAGAGGAGCTGTGCCGACACATGAGAGAATTCATTCCCTGGGAGGGAATGTGCCGATATCAGCCCTGCTCCCACATTCACGAGCCGGGCTGCAAGATAAAGGAAAAGCTGGAGGCGGGGGAGCTCTGCCAGAGCCGCTACGACAGCTACGTTCAGATGTATGGGGAACTGGCAGAGAATGAGAGAAGGAAAAGGGGGAGAAGCAAGAGATGAGGTATAAACTTTCGCCGTCCATCCTGGCGGCAGATATTTCCCGCCTGGGGGAGCAGATCGAAGAGGTTGAGAGGGCCGGGGCCGAATATGTACATATCGACGTCATGGACGGGATGTTCGTCCCCAATATCTCCTTTGGACTTCCGGTCGTGAAGGGGCTTCGGAAGCGTTCCGATCTTTTCTTTGACGTGCACCTGATGGTGCAGGAGCCGGTTCGCTACGTGGAGCGCTTTGCCATGGACGGGGCGGACGGAATCACGGTTCACGCCGAAGCCTGCGGCAACCTGGCGGAGACGCTGAATGTGATTCGGAACCTGGGGAAAAAGCCGGCGGTAGCCATCAGCCCGAACACGGGGATTCAGTGCGTGCTTCCGGTGCTTGACAAGGTGTCCATGGTCCTGGTGATGACAGTCCATCCGGGATACGGCGGTCAGAGCATTATTACGGAGACCTTTGACAAGGTGAGGGGGCTGCGCGACATCGTGGACGAGAGAGGCCTGGATGTGGACATCGAGGTGGACGGGGGCGTCAGTCTTGACAATGTGAGAGAAATCATGGACGCGGGAGCCAATGTCTTTGTGGTGGGAACCAAGATTTTCGAGGGTGAGATAGAGAAAAACGTAAAAGATTTTGAAAAAATATTTCATAATTTCTAAAAAAGTCATTTTTGTTCTATGTTATGATGCCAAAATGATGCAATTGAGCGGTATAATGCAATTGTAGAAGCCCCGGACAGAGGAGGTTCTGACCGGGGCGTTAAATTTGTATGCAATGGAGAGCGTAAATGCTCAGAACAGGAGGGTGTTATGAAATTCTGGAAAAAAATCACGGCAATTTTCATGGCGGCGTCAGTGATGATGCTGAGCGCCTGCGGAGCAGAACAGAACGATGGAGCGGACGGACAGGATGAGACGGCTTATCGCACAGAGATAACACAGGAGGAGATGGAAAGCGGCTTTGCCTCTTTTGAGATGAGCGAGTCGCTGACTGTGCAGGCCCGTATAACGCCGCCGGAGAAGTATGAAAAGGGACTGGCGTCCTATTACTGCCAGTTTTTTGACGAGCCGGCCGCGGGAACCGTGTCCGGGCACGACAGAGGGCAGTGGGAGAAGATGCTGGCTGAGATCCTGCCGGGAAGTTTTGAGGGAAAAGGCTTTCCGAAAAAGAAGAAAAGCAGCTGCCTTCAGAAATATAAAAGCGAGTCCGGCGTCCCCTATGTGTTTGATGTGATATGGAGGGGGAATAAGGAGTATTACAAGAAGCATACGGATGACAAGGGAGAAAAATTTTTTGCGCCCACAATCCAGATTCAGAGAGAGGAGGGCGGAGAGGATTATTTTTCCAATATATACATCGCTTGGGATATTCGCTGTGTTGTTCCGGATTACCAGGAGACAAATGATTTGCCTTTTCCCATAGACCAGGAGAAAGAAGCGGAAAAAATACGGACGTTTCTGGAAAAGGCATCCGGCCGCAAGATCTGCAGCGAGTATGATGTGGTCTCGTATAATAAAGAAAATACAGATAAATATTATTCGCATTATTCCTCATTGACCGAGGAGGATATGGCCGGGATAGACGAGGAGGACGGCTTGGATGAGGACTGGGAGAAGGAAAGCTGCGCGTGCTTTATGTTCTTTTACGATATTGACGGCCTTCCCTTCAGAAATACGAATGTCCATTATGCCATTCCGGTCGGACAGGACTGCGACGCCCTTTGTTATTACTCGTATAATTCAAATGACAGTGAGCTGACCGCGGTCGGGGAGCCGATGCAGGCGGTTGTTGCCAATAAGAACGGGATTATGGGCATGCGATACAGCAATCAGATGGGAGCAGGGAAAGTTTTTAAAGAGCGTGAGGCGGTAATCGGGCCGAATGAGGTGCTGAAAGGGGTCAATGAGTACTATGAAGACCATCTGAACCTGCTGGAGGGCGAGACGCGCGTGACGGATATTCAGCTGATATATACAGGTTATTTCGACAAGGATCCGAAGACGGAGCTGATAACGCCTATTATTATTCCCGCGTGGATCATTACGGTTCATGACGGAACGCCTAACCGGAGCGGAACATATCAGTTTGTTTACGATGCCTATACGGGGCAGGCCCTGGCTATCGCGGAAAGGGAAAGCTCGATACTGCAATAGGCTTTTCTGTCGGAAACGCATGTACATTTGCCGATTGACGAATGAAACATACAAAGGTATAATTTTGTTATAAAATCGGAGAAATAAAGGAGGTACATGGTTATGAGAGAAAAAATTGCAGCAAGAAAGCTTTTCCGAAGATGCTTTCTTCTGGGGGCGCTGTTAGTTGCGGGGCTGTTTCCGGCCCGGATGGCAGCGGCGGCGGAAACGGCGCTGAACACGCCGCTTGACAAGGAAAATCCCGTATATTTTTACGGGGACAGCATTCAGTATGGGGGAAAGACCATTGCGCTGGGCGACCACGATATCTATATCGACGGCACGCTGCCCGACGCGGTGGCCGACCAGTACAAGTATGTGTACAATGATTTTAAGGAGGCCTACGAGAAGGGAGGCATTGTGGACGGCAGCAGCGAGAAGCCCATGAACGTCTACATAGCGCCTTATGTGTACTGGATAGACGATCCGGACGATCCGGCCATCCGGGAGGGAATCAACGGCGACCCGGTGCCCTACGGGCTGTGGATGGACGTATCCTACCTCTCCTTAAAGGGGCTGACCGCCGATCCACGCAACGTGGTGCTGGCGGTGAACCGCGGGCAGAACGACGGAGCCAAGGGAAATTATACCATGTTTTACATAAACGGCACGGGGACGCACACGGAAAATCTGACGATGGGCAATTACTGCTGTGTGGATCTGGAGTATCCGCTGGATCCGTCCCTTTCACGGGAAAAGAGGACATCGACGATTACCCAGTCCCAGCTGTGCCTGACCAATGGCGCCAAGATTACGGCGGACAACTGCCGGTTCGTCAGCCGTCTCAATTCCTGTCCTTTTGTGGGCGGAAGCCGCATTCTTTTTACGGACTGCCATTTTGAGTGTACCGACGACTCGCTGCCTACCGGCGCCGTCTATCTGGACTGCGATTTTGACTTTTACAGCAGCAAGCCGTTCTACAACACGACGGGGACGGGTTCCGTTCTCTTAAACTGTACCTTTAACATCCGGCATACTTCCGATCAGTATCTGACCAAGGCGGGCGGCGTGGTGGCCATTATCGACGGCGCCTTTAACAGCACGACTAAAGACCAGTACATCGGATGGACGCCGAATCCGGCGGAGAGCCTCCGCTGCTATGGGAGCAACGTCACGGTCAATTATACCTATGCGGACGGGGAGGAGACGAAAACGGACACGGTGAAAAATTACCAGATCGACGCCAAAGCTCCCTATGACAATGTGGACATCACGGGGAAAGAAGCGCTGTGCGCTTACCGCGTGGAGGCGGGCGGACAGGTGATTTACAATGTATATAATCTGCTTCGGGGAGCGGACGACTGGGATCCCCTGGGACAGAAGGACGCCATCCAGGCGGCCTCACCGGACGGAAAGGACTATACAAGCCTTCCGACAAGACTGTCCTGCAGCCCCGCCAACACCATGATCACAGACGGGGAGACCGCTTCCATTTCTACCTCTTTTACCGGGTTTACCCGCGCGGCGGACGCCAGGGAGAAGATTACATGGAGCATGGAGGATTCCCTGAAAGATTACATCACGCTGACCGATCAGGGCGATGGAACCTGCAAGGCGTTCTGCAAAAATCAGACGCTGGCTCCCGTGAGCGGCATGATATACGCGACGAGCGCGTCCGGCCTGGCGGCGGGGTGCTATGTGACGGCTTCGCCCCAGACGCAGCCGGCTCCTTCCTTTACATCGAGGCCTACGATGAGCCTGGACGCGGGGGCGTTTACCCTCACCTACGCTCTGTCGAATCAGGAGCTTTTAAAGGACACATCCAGTATTTCCTGGTATCGGTGCAGCGACGCCAAGGGGAAAAATTCTATTTTGACGGCGACGACTACCAATAACAGTCCGAAGAAGACATATACGCTTACATATGACGATATCGGTTATTACATCATGGCGGTGATCCGGCCCGCGCAGCAGATTACCTATATGGGCGACGAGGTGAGCCTGGTCAGCAGCGAGCCGGTGAAGCTTTCCGACGTCACGGCGGACTCCTATCATTTTACCACGGATTTTTCGGACTTTGCCACGAGCAGGCAGGGCCGGGTGATTCCGGGATTCTGGGTGCGCGACGTGTACGAGGCGTGGAGAGAGGATGTGACGCTGCGTCCGAGCGCCCAGAATGGCTGGAAGTACGGTCTGGGGGCTGTGGGCTACGGCTCCGAGGGGCTGTACGGACTTCTTCCCATCCAGAGGGGCGCGCGCTTGATGTATGTGCCGTTACCTGGCGAGTACGGGGATATGGCGCTGACGCTCGTGATGAATCCGGAGAAAAATGCCGGGCAGGGATTTGGAAGCGCCGGGCAGTACATGGACATTTTCATCAAATTCGATCCCGCCACGCTGACCGGCTACGCCCTCCGCTTAGAGCGCGTGACATCATCTGGCAGGGGCGTGCAGGCGGCGCTTGTTGCCTATAAAAATGACACGGTGGAGTACATCAGTGAAAAGGTGATGACGTCGGCCTTCAACGCGGAGTGTACCGTGAACCTGTCCGCAAAGGACGGCAAGCTCAGCGCCACGGTGACTACCACCCACAGCCAGAGCAGCGAGCAGCAGGCGGAGGGACTGAACCACTCCGTGCAGCTGGAGGCGGATATAACGGAAAATAATTATGGCGGCATGGGCGTTCTGTTTACCGGAACGGTTCCGGAGGGCAACCGCGTCATGTTCAATCACTTAGATGTGACTTGGGAAAAATCTGAGGTCCGCGTGGATTACGACGCGATTACTCCTCAGGATCTGAAAACGGAGAGCGGGGAGTCGGAGACGCCGTCGGCGGATCCTGTCGGCACGACCTTTAAGGCGGGGAATTTTAAGTACAGAATTACCGTGAAGGCCGATGACGGAACCGGGAAGGCGGAGATTGCCGGACCTGCCAAAAAGTCCTTGAAATCGGCGGTGGTGGGAAAGACCGTGAAGCATGACGGCGCGGTCTACACGATCACGGGAATCGGCAAAAAGGCATTTTCCGGATGCAAAAAGCTCACTAAAGTGAAAATCGGAGCCAACGTCCGCTCCATCGGCGCCAGCGCCTTCGCGGGCTGCGGCAAGCTGAAGAAGATCATTATTTCTTCTAAAAAAATCAAAAAAGTGGGCAAGAGCGCGCTGAAAAATATCCATAAAAAGTGCGTGATCCGGGTGCCGTCCTCCCAGGTGAAGGCATACAAAAAACTGTTCAAAAATAAGGGGCAGAAAAAGACAGTGAGGATAGTATCATACAAATGACAGGAAAATTAATTTACTTTATAATTCCAATGTCATATTATGGGAGGCAGTAATGGCAGTTTTGACAGGAATTGAGCCGGAACCGGTGTTCCGGTATTTTGAGGAGATCTGCGGGATTCCCCACGGATCGGGCAGCACGAAGCAGATCAGTGATTATTGTGTGGATTTCGCGAGGGAACACGGTCTGCGCTATGTGCAGGATGAGATGAACAATGTGATTCTGTGGAAGGACGGCACGCCGGGGTACGAGCAGTCGGCGCCGGTGATGATCCAGGGACATCTGGACATGGTGTGTGAAAAGACGCCGGAGCGCGCGATTGATTTCGCGAAGGACGGTCTTTCCCTGCGGGTGGAGAACGGCATTATCTCGGCGGATGGGACGACGTTAGGCGGAGATGATGGAATTGCCGTGGCCTGCGCGCTGGCCATTCTGGATTCGGAAGATATTCCCCACCCGCCGCTCGAGGTAGTTCTCACGGTGGACGAGGAGGTAGGGATGCTGGGAGCGGCGGCGTTAGACTGCTCGCCGATTAAATCCCGGATTCTTCTGAATATTGATTCGGAGGACGAGGGGATTCTGCTGGCCAGCTGCGCGGGCGGGACCAGTGTGAAATGCTGCCTTTCCGTGACCTTTGAGGAAGCGGAGGGGACAAAAGCCATGCTCGCCCTGACGGGGCTGACGGGCGGCCATTCCGGCGTGGAGATCGACAAGGGGCGCGCGAACGCCAACCAGCTTCTCGGCCGGGCGTTAAACGAGCTGGGAAAGAGAGTTTCCTTTTCCCTGATTTCCGTGGCAGGCGGCCTTAAGGACAACGCGATTCCCTGGGAATCCCGGGCGGAACTGGCAGTCGCTCCGAGCGACGCGCAGGCATTGCGGGCGTGGACGGAAAAATACAATGCGATTTTCAGAGACGAATATCGTGTGTCAGATCCGAAACTTTCCCTGGCAGTGGATTTTAAAGAGGATGGAAGATTTCGAGGGATGGATCCGGGTTCTAAGGACCGTGTCGTTGCGGCGCTGGTGGGACTTCCCGGCGGAATCCAGCGGATGAGCTCGGACATTCCGGGGCTGGTGCAGACGTCTCTCAATATGGGGATTCTGGAGACGGCCGAGAGCGAGGTTCGGATGTGCTTTGCGGTCCGCAGCAGCGTGGGGACGGAAAAAGACGAGGTGGTCAGCCGCCTGGAAAATTTCATGGGCATTTTGGGCGGAAGCACCCAGTGTTCCGGGGATTATCCGGCCTGGGAGTACAAGAGGGAATCCCGGCTGCGTGACCTGATGGTGGAGATTTTCGAGGAGCAGTACGGGAAAAAGCCTGCGGTAGAGGCGATTCACGCCGGTCTGGAGTGCGGGCTGTTCGCCGGGAAAATCCCGGATCTGGACTGCATTTCTTTTGGACCGGACGTGAAAGACATCCATACCACATCCGAGCGGATGGTCATTGAATCGGTGCAGCGCACATGGAAGTATATTCTGGAAATACTGAGACGATTAGTGTAAAAAATAAGCTCGATAGTTTATTGTTTTGCGATGTGATTCACATTGGCAATTTATTTCTGAGCGAAAACAAATCATAAAAATCCCCTGGCCGGGTAATTGGTCAGGGGATTTTTTATAAAGAAAATTTGTTTGCGATATTATTTATTTTTATTGACTTCCGCCATCTTCATCGCGCGGACCTTGGTGGAGAGACCGAAAAGGTTGATGAAGCCCTCCGCGTCGTGGTGGTCGTACAGGTCGCCGGTGGTGAAGGAGGCGATGCTCTCATTGTACAGGCTGTACGGAGAGGTCGTGCCCGCCTTGATGATGTTGCCCTTGTAGAGCTTGAACTTCACTTCGCCGGTGACATATTTCTGGGTGGACTCGATGAACGCCTGAACCGCCTCGCGGAGCGGAGAGAACCACTTGCCCTCGTAGCAGATCTGCGCCAGCTTGTTACCCATGTCCAGCTTGACGGTGGTGGTATCCCGGTCTAAGATCAGCTCCTCTAACTGCTTGTGCGCCTCGTAGAGAATCGTACCGCCCGGCGTCTCATACACGCCGCGGGACTTCATGCCGACCACGCGGTTTTCTACGATATCCACGATGCCGATGCCGTGCTTGCCGCCCAGCTCATTGAGCTTGCGGATAATGTCGGCCACCTTCATCTCCACGCCGTTGATGCTCTTGGGAACGCCTGCCTCAAAGGTCATGGTCACATACTCGCCCTCCTCCGGAGCCTTTTCCGGGGTGGTGCCCAGCACGAGAAGATGATCGAAATTCGGCTCGTTGGCAGGATCCTCCAGCTCCAGTCCCTCGTGGCTGATGTGCCACAGGTTGCGGTCGCGGCTGTAACTGCTGTCCGCGGAGAAGGGGAGGTCGATGCCGTGCGCCTTGCAGTACTCAATCTCGGACTCGCGGGAATCCAGCGTCCACTTGTCGCTTCTCCATGCAGCGATGATCTTCAGATCCGGCGCCAGCGCCTTGATGCCAAGCTCAAAGCGAATCTGGTCATTTCCCTTTCCGGTAGCTCCGTGGCAGATAGCGGTAGCGCCCTCCTTGCGGGCAATCTCTACCAGGCGCTTGGCGATGACCGGGCGCGCCATAGAAGTACCGAGCAGATATTTATTCTCATATACGGCGTGAGCCTGCACGCAAGGGAGAACGTACTCCTCGCAGAACTCGTCGACGACGTCCTCGATATACAGCTTGGAAGCGCCGCAGAATTTGGCTCTCTCCTCGAGACCGTCCAGCTCCTCGCCCTGTCCGCAGTCGATGCAGACGCAGATTACTTCGTAGTCAAAATTTTCCTTCAGCCAGGGGATAATCGCGGTGGTGTCCAGACCGCCGGAGTAGGCTAAGATCACTTTTTCCTTCATAATAGTATTACCTCCATAAGATTTAGTAAATGTAAAAAATTATCTGTTATTTAATATACACCCAAAATGAATATTATGCAAGAAAAAATTGTAGTTGAATTATTGAAAAAAAAGGAGTATAATTAAGAAGTTCTATGAATATTTTGCATAAATATTCATAATTATACATTTTTTATACATAATTTAAAAACCTATTATAATGGTAAAAGATGGCGCGGCGGCCAATCGGATTTTTGGAGAAATTTTTGGGACTGTCGCGTGAACGATCAGGAATGGAGGATTGCTATGATCAGAGCGGGAATTATCGGCGCGACCGGCTATGCCGGACAGGAGTTAGTGCGCCTGCTTTTGCAGCATAAGGATGCGGAGATTGTGTGGTACGGCTCGCGCAGCTATGTAGATGAAAAATTCAGTTCTGTTTTTGGAAATGTGTTCCAGATTGTGGAGGACGTGTGCAAGAGCGACGATCTCCACGAGCTCGCCAGACAGGCGGACGTGATTTTTACCGCCACGCCCCAGGGGTATCTGGCGGGGGTGCTGGACGAGGAGATTTTGAGCAGCGCGAAGGTAATCGATTTGAGCGCGGATTACCGCATCAAGGATGTGGCGGTGTACGAAAAATGGTACGGCATCGAGCACAAGAGCCCCCAGTTTATACCGGAGGCGGTGTACGGGCTCTGCGAGCTCAACCGGGAGAAAATCGCCGGGGCGAGGCTGATTGCCAATCCGGGCTGTTATCCCACCTGTTCCACGCTGTCCATTTATCCGCTCGCGAAGGCGGGGCTGATCGACATGGATACGCTGATTATCGACGCCAAGTCCGGAACCTCCGGCGCGGGGCGGGGGGCCAAGGTGCCGAATCTGTACTGCGAGGTCAATGAAAATATCAAGGCATACGGGGTGGCGTCTCACAGGCACACGCCGGAGATCGAGGAGCAGCTCTCCTATGCGGTCGGGCGACCGGTGACGCTGAATTTTACGCCGCACCTGATTCCGATGAACCGAGGTATTCTGATTACGGCGTATGCGAAATATAAGGAAGGCGCCACGAAGGAGGAAATCCGCAGAGCCTACGAGGATATGTACCGGGACGAGTATTTTGTCCGGGTGCTGGAGGACGGCGTCTGCCCGGAGACCAAGTGGGTTGAGGGCAGCAATTTTGTGGACGTGAATGTAAAGGTGGACGAGCGCACCGGACGCGTCATTATGATGGGCGCGATGGACAATATCACCAAGGGCGCGGCGGGGCAGGCGGTGCAGAATATGAATATTTTGTTCGGGCTCGACGAGGCCGAGGGACTGCGGCTCGTGCCGATGGTGCCGTGACAGCAAAGGTCTGGCACAGCCCCGCGGCTGTGGAAGATGAGGTTGAATGTAGTGTGGCATAATGCCTGATTGCAGACATAAACAGAACAGGGGGAATACCGATGAAAATAGAAAAGGGCGGCGTGACCGCGGCGAAGGGCTTTCTGGCGGCCAGCGCGGAGGCGCAGATCAAGTACAAGGGGCGGCCGGACATGGCGCTTGTCTATACGGGGCGCCCGGCAGTCTTTGCGGGGACATTTACTACTAATGTAGTAAAAGCGGCTCCGGTCTGGTGGGACAAGGAGCTTTTGGAGAAGAAGAAAAAGGTGCATGCGGTCGTGTTGAACAGCGGAATCGCCAATGCCGCGACTGGCAAAGAGGGCAGAAAGCTGAACTATTTTATGGCGCAGGCTGTGGCGGAGCAGATCGGAGCGGAGCCGGAGGAGGTGCTGACGGCGTCCACGGGCGTAATCGGCATGCAGCTAAAGGAGGAGCCCCTGGCGAGCGGGGCGGCGCTTTTGAAGGAGGCTCTTGCGGACACCGCGGAGGCGGGGACGAGGGCGGCCGAGGCCATTATGACGACGGACACCGTGTCCAAGGAAGCGGCGGCGAGCTTTGAGGCGGACGGCGTGACCGTCACGGTGGGCGGCATGTGCAAGGGCTCCGGTATGATCCACCCGAACATGGCGACGATGCTCAGCGTCACGACGACGGACGCGGACATAGACGGGGACGTTCTGCAGGAGCTGGTCAGCGAGATCGTGTCGGACAGCTTTAACATGATTTCGGTGGACCGGGACACCTCCACCAACGACACCTATCTGGTGCTCGCGAACGGGGCGTCCGGCGTGAAAATTGAGAAGGGAACAGAGGCCTACGAGAATTTCCGAGAGGCGCTTGCCTATGTGTCCACGGAGCTCGCGAAGAAGATGGCGGGGGACGGCGAGGGCTGTACGAAGCTGATGGAGGTGCAGGTTATCAACTGCGAGAGCAGGGAAAAGGCGAAGATTTTGAGCCGCTCCGTGACCACCTCGAATCTGGTCAAGACCGCCTTTTACGGGAGCGACGCCAATTACGGGCGGATTCTGTGCGCGCTCGGCTACGCCGGGGTAGATTTTGATCCGGAAAAGCTGGATCTTACGCTGGAGGCGGGGGGAGAGTCCCTGCTGCTTGTGAAGGACGGCGTGGAAACGGGTTACAGCGAGGAAAAGGCGACGGAGCTGTTGAGCCAGGAGAAGGTTGCCTTTATCTGCGATATGAAGGAAGGGGAGTGCTCCGCCACGGCGTGGGGGTGCGACCTGACATATGATTATGTAAAAATAAATGGAGATTACAGGAGTTAGAAAATGGAAAATTTAGAGGAAATTGTATTAAAGGCGGAGACGTTAATCGAGGCGCTTCCCTACATACGGGATTTTAACGGAAAAAAGGTTGTGGTGAAATACGGCGGTTCCGCGATGCTGGACGAGCAGCTGCAGGAGTCGGTGATCAAGGACGTGGCGCTGCTCAAGCTGGTGGGCATGCAGCCGATTATCGTGCACGGTGGCGGCAAGGAAATCAGCCGGTGGCTGGGGTACATGGGCAAGGAGAGCCAGTTTGTGGACGGCCTCCGGGTGACGGACGAGGACACGCTGGAGGTGGC
>CANPZR010000030.1 GCA_947589175.1 uncultured Lachnospiraceae bacterium
CAGGGGGTGCCGGATGTAGGCCATATGGACCCGGATCTGGTGGGTGCGGCCGGTCTCCAGCTCGCACTCCAGATGGTTAAATTTGCGGTTTAAATGGTCTAAAACCCGATAGTGGGTAACTGCTCTCTTTCCAACGGAAAGAGGGTTTCCGTCCGAAAAATTGTTTCCGTTGGAAAAATTGTTTCTGTTGGGAAAATTGTTTCCGTTGGAATACGCTGGCGCCATCACAGCCATTTTTTTTCGGTTCTGGGGATGCCTGCCCAGCGGGGCGTCTACCACGCCGGATTCCTCATTAAAATTGTTGTACACAATGGCATTATATTTCCTTGTGATGGAGTGGACGCTGAGCTGATCGGCCAGGGATCGGTGCGCGAGATCGGTCTTGCACACCACCAGCGCCCCGGTGGTGTCCTTGTCAATGCGGTGTACGATTCCCGGGCGCATCACCCCATTGATTCCGGAGAGCTGCCCCTGACAGTGATACAGCAGGCCGTTTACCAGAGTGTGTTCCATATGTCCGGGCGCCGGGTGGACGACCATGTCCTTGGGCTTATTGACCACCAGAAAATCATCATCCTCATAGAGAATATCCAGATCCATCTTCTCCGGCCGGATGTCCAGTTTTTCCGGTTCCGGGATCTGTACCTCAACGCAGTCATTAAGATGAACGGGAACTTTGGCCTTCACGGTCAAGTTCCCGTTTACGGATACATTTTCATTTTTGATCAGCTTTTGCAGGTATGAACGGGAAAAAGCGAGAGCCTCCGATAAATACTGATCCAGCCTCGCGCCGTCCCACTCCTCTTCATTGACCTGCAGCGTTATGATTTCTTTTTCCATGTTAATTCTTCGTCCTTATAATAAAATAGGATGCCATACACCAGCAGAACAGCGGAAATACACACATAACAGTCCGCCACATTGAATACCGGAAAGTGGATGCACTCAAAGTAGATAAAATCCACTACATAATGCTGTAGAATCCGGTCAATAAAATTGCCGATTGCACCGGCCAACAGCAGGATAATCGTAAAGCGCATATACCAGTAGTGCCGCTCAAAAGGCATTCTGACATACAGAACCGTCATGAGCGCCGTCACGGCGACAGCAATAATTACAAAGAGCCAGAACGCGTTCTGAAATATCCCCCACGCCGCTCCCCGGTTTTCCAGATAATGCAGAGAAAGGACATTGGGAATGAGCACGACGTCTCCCTTCATCAGGTGCCGCACCGCCAGATTCTTGGTGAAGCGGTCGGCGACGACAAGCAGAATGAAAAGGAGTGAAAAAACAAAATTGGTGTAAAAAATCCTCTTACTATTGTCACTCATTAAAAATCATCTACAGAACCCAGAAATTCAAATGGATCCTCTTCTTTCCCTTTCTTTTTTTTCTTTTTGTTGCTCATATTCATGCTCTGCAGCAGAGAATCCAGCGTCGTGGTATCCTTTCCGCTCTCCTGGGGAATCGGCTCCAGCACTTCGGGCTTGGCGTTTTTGACTTCGTTCAGCTGCAATTCCAGCGGCTCGGCCTCTACCGGATTGACCACCGTGGCGTTTCTCACCGCTTTAATCGAATCTCTCAGATCGATGGTGTCCGCTGTCAAAATGGACATGGCTTCCTCTTTGCTGACAGACTTTTCTTTCTTCTTTTTAATTTTTTTGGTTTTTATATCGGGAAGAATCATCGTCTTATCCAGATCTTCCGCCGGCTTGTCAGGAGTCAGATCCGCAGACAGCCCCTGGGAAAAATCCCCGGAAAGGTTCCCGGATAAATCTCCCGAAAAGTCCCCGGATAAATCCCCCGAAGGATTCCTGGAAAAATCATCGGAAAGATTCCCGGATAAATTGCTATGGGCAGGCTCCGGCGAGGCGGATTTTTTTGCCGTCGGCTCCGTTGTCTGGCGGGAGGACCAGTTGTATGCGGCAGCATCCTCTTCTGTATCATTGCTTCCGATACCCGGCGTCTTTTCCCTCTGCAGGGCGTCTAATTCCGGTACATACACGTCAAAAGACTCGCTGGTGACAAGATCCAGCTGCGCTGCGGCTACCTGCTTTAACTGGATTTTGTACTGGTTGAACTTCTGCATCAGGGAGAGGCATTTATCCCGCAGCTTGTCATACTCCTGTTCGGCGCTGGATATAATCTTCTTCGCGCGCGCGTTGGCGTCCTTCTCAATGGCCTCCGCTTTCAAAATCGCGGCGTCTTTCGTCTCCTTGGACGTCTTCTCGGCCAAAAGAAGCGCCTTCTGCATGGTAGTCTCTATAGAGCGGTAATACTGTATTCCGTCGCTGAGGGTCTTGACCTTTTTCTGAAGTTCCAGGTTCTCATCGTATACAGCCTTATAATTTTCAAAAACAAAATCTAAATACTCATCCATCTCCGCCTTTTCATATTTTTTCTTCTTTGTAACTACTTTTTTGTTCTGTAAATCTAATGGCGATATCATTGAGATTCCCCCTTATATATATTTATAAATTGTAATTTTCAGTTTGCCCTTTCGCGTGTAACTTTCCTCTGAAACATGAAGCCGGTACTTGCCATATCCCCGAATCGTCAAAATCATGCCGTCCGTACAGGAATAGCTGACGGACGTCCTCTCTTCGTCCCCGGCCACGACATGCCCCTGCGCAATCAGCTGAGCAGCGACGCTGCGGGACCGCCCGGAAGCGGCCGCTACAATATTGTCCAGACGCAGCGAGGCAACGCTGCGGTTCAGCTCCTCATACTGCTGAGGCGGTATCTCTTCCTGCGATAATACGGGTGTGCACGCAACGGACGTGCGCTTCACCTGACGCAGATTTTCCTGTATAAACGACGCAAACTCCTCTTTGCAGAATACAAACGCCCCGAGGCCGCTTATACGGATATCTCCGATCTTGGCGCGCTCCATGCCCAGGTTCAGTATGGCGCCCAGGTAATCCCTGTGTCCCAGCTCCTGCGCATACCGCTCATTTTCCGGGAAAATTCGGAGACAGCGAATCGGAAAGCTCTCCGGCCGGATGTCCGGCCAGTCCAGAGGAAAAAATCCGCCCACGACGTGGCTGCAGTCCTCATGCCCGCCGAAAAAGTGGTTCTTTACATAGGAAAACTGCCGGTGCATACGATGGAGCAGCGCGTATTCACCGGTAGTCAAAAAGTCTGTAAAAACGGGGTAGCCGCCCTGATCGGCTCGATCTGCCAGGTCTTTCATATGTCCGGCAAAAAACTGCTCTCTCTTGGCGTCCATGATTAAAATTCACGGTTGATCAAAGGCATGGTAGCCGTCCCGCCCTCCAGAGAGATCGAATCTCCGCTGACGTCCACATTCTCCGGGGAGAATATAAAGATATAGTTGGAAATCGGGTAATACTTGCCGTTGATAGCGTAAATGCAGCCGGAAATAAAATCCATGATGCGCTGCGCGTCAGCCGGGTTGAATCCCTCCAGATTCACGATGACCGGGCGGTTAGACAACAGCATATCACAGATCTTCTGAGAATCCTCCTCAAACGAGAGCGGCTTGATCACATTCACCGACATGGAGGCCCGGTTCATGGGAACCACCTTCGGCTTGGAACTCAAAAAGCCGCCGCGGGGCCTCTCCTCCTCCGCTTCCTCCTGCTGCTGGGGACGGGGCCGCGCGGGCTGGCGCCTCTCCGGCACCTCCGGCTCCTCATACGGCTGATCGTAATACGCGTCCTCCTCGTCCTCATCTAATTTAAAAAAGTTCAAAATGGAATTTAAGCCCATAGCATCCTTCGTTCCTTTCTATTGATAAATTCTCTCTCCAAAAATGCCGGTCCCTACCCGAACGAACGTCGCTCCCTCCTCGATCGCGACCTCGTAATCGCCCGTCATTCCCATGGAAAGTTCATTCATATTAACATTATCAATGTTTTTGCTGTTAATGTCAACAAGTAATTTGCGCAAATTGCGAAAATGAAGCCGATTTTCCTCCGGATCCGCCACAAAGGGGGCAATCGTCATCAGCCCCTTCACCTCAATATTGGGAAAAGCGGCAATTTTGCGGATTACATCCTCCGTCTCCTCCGGCGCCAGCCCGAATTTCGACTCCTCTCCTGCCATATTGACCTCGATCAGAATGCCGATTTTCTCATTCTGCCTGGCAAAATCGTTCTGAATCTGCTCGGCCAGTCGCAGGGAATCCACCGAGTGGATCCGGCTGACCCGCCCCACTAGCTGTTTTACCTTGTTGCGCTGCAGATGGCCGATCATGTGCCAGTTCAGAGGCTCCGTGATCTCCTTTTGCTTCTCCACGATCTCCTGCACCTTATTTTCGCCAAATGTGACGATTCCCGCCGACATGGCCTCTCGGATCATGGCCACCGGCTTCGTCTTGCTCACGGCGATCAGCGTCACCTCCCCCCGGTCCCGTCCGGCCCGCATGCAGGCGTTCTGGATTTTTTCCTCCACAACTTTTAGATTTTCTGTTACCATGTCGTCATCTCCTGATCTCTATTTTAAATTTTTTATCTCTCAGTTCCTGTTTTCTCTGATTTTTCAATCTCGTAATTCTTGTTTTCTCTAATTCTCAATTTCGCAATTTTTCTCAATCGGTTAGTTGATAAAATCATCGTCCTTCAGATTCTCCGGGGAGACCACGATGTGGTCATAGGCCGCGAGCCCGCCCTCGGTAGAATCCGAGACAATGGTGTATTCATTGTTCTGGTACTGAATGTCAATGGGCCGGAACTCGCAATAGCCCTGGTTCACGCAATAGGTCCCGCTCAGCGTCTCCGCGGAGCTGACGATGTACTCCTCTTCGTTATTCGCGCCATACAGGAGAATGTCTCCCCCGGATAAGACGTCCGTGCTCACATAATAGGTATCCTCCCGAATCTCATAATCCCCCAGGGGCACAAACTGCATACTCACCGCGCCGTTTTCATTCACGCCCTGGCGGAGCACGCCGACGCCGCCATCTCCCTTGGTGAGCACCTCTTTCGGAACCGTGTAGTATTGCTTTTCCAGGATGGAGCTGTTGGGGATTTTAAGGCCTTTCGCCGTCTTTAGCTGGAAGCGGATTTTCAGGAACCGGTCGTTGATATACCGCTCCATATACCGGGAAGTCCCCAGCTTGGCAAAATGGACTCCGTCCCGGTCAAAGAGCTCCACGCTGGCGTTAAAGGACATTCCGTCCTTGTCCACCGTGACCCGGACCGTATCCAGATCCATCAGCTTTTTGTAATAATCCTCGTCCAGTTCCACCAGAATGTACCAGTCGTTGCTCGTGATCAGCTTATAGGCCGGCTCCCCCGCCTCGATCATCTCCCCGGCGGACACCTGATCTCGCATGGATTTTCCGTATTCGTCCATGATTTCTGTAGTAATGTTCGCCTCGGTGATGTCCTCATACCCGTCCATGGAGTACGAGATCACGCCGCTCTTGGCCGCGTTGACCTTGGTGTAGGACTGGCTCTGGGACAACTTCTTCGCGGCCTTGTTCATATCGCTGTAGAGCGTCCCCCGGCTCTGCTCCAGAATGACGTTGTGGATATCAAATTGAAAATCGTCCACCTGGCTGTAGTTCGCCAGGGACAGAGAATTCTGAAAAGAGGCGATGACCTCGCGGAAATCCGTCACGGAATCCGATGTGGACGCCGACTCCTGCAGCTGCTCCAAAAGGCTCGCGACGTCGCCGTTGGAATCCACCGTGTAGACCACGTCGCCGACCCCCACCCGGTTCCCCTCGGCGTTGTAATAATTGATATAGCCGCCCTCTTTGGCGCGGACGACCTCCTCCGAGCGGACAATGAACCCGTAGAGGGGGCTGTCGTCCCGGATCTCGGAGGTGTTGACCTCATAAATGGAAATATGTTCCTTCTTTACATATCCCCAGATCAGGGCGCCAATATAGATGAGAATTAAAATAAATATAAAAATCGCGATATTCGGCTGAAATCTTTTTTTCATCCGTACTACTTTTCGGGTCGCCACAAAAGTCCTTCCTTTCCGTCCAAAAATACCAGTAAAATCCATCCAAAAAAATACCAGGCAAAACATGAATAGTCTCTTTTATTTTTGCCACACTATAAAAAAAGGAGGTGCAAAAATGAAAGGATTAGATTACACAGCTTTGATCCTTGTGATCATCGGCGCGATCAACTGGGGGCTGATCGGCTTTTTCGGGCTGGACCTGGTCGCCTTTATCTGCGGTTCCATGTCTGTGATCTCCCGGATCATTTACGCGGTCATCGGCGTGTGCGGGCTCTATGCCATTAGTTTTTGCGGAAGGCTGAAAAATTAACACTTCCATATAGCATGAAAGGTGCGTACTCTCGCACCTTACATACGAACTAATTCGCGCCAGTCTAAATCCCCCCGCTCCAGCGCCTTAATGAGCAGCTCCGCCGTGGCCAGATTGGTGGCGAGAGGGATGTTGTGTATATCGCAGAGCCGGAAAATGGTGTCGCTGTCCGGTTCGTGCACCTTCGGGGTCAGCGGATCCCGCAAAAAAATCACCAGATCCAGTTCATTGTTCTCAATCTGCGCTCCCATCTGTTTTTCGCCGCCCAGATGGCCGGCCAGATACTTGTGTATGTTAAGATTTGTCACTTCCTCTACCAGCCTCCCGGTAGTCCCTGTGGCAAATATCGTATGCTTGTTCAAAATGCCCCGGTACGCGACGCAGAAGTTCTGCATCAGTATTTTCTTCGCGTCATGGGCAATCAATCCGATATTCATACTCAAAACTCTCCTTTCGCTCAGTGGATTTCAAATTCGTTGCTGTTGCTCCCCCGGTGGGGCTGAATCCCAATATTTAGCAGGATTCCAATGGTGATCATATTGCTGAGCAGGGACGAGAGGCCGTTGCTCAGAAAAGGAAGGGGCAGTCCCGTGTTGGGAAGAAGCCGGGTTGCCACGCCGATATTGAAAAACGTCTGAAAGCTGTACATGGCGCCGATTCCGATGCAGATCATCATCCCCATATAATCCCTGGCCTGCTTGGCCAGGAGAAAGCATTTTATGATAACTATGGACAGCAGGACCAGAATGATCATGCCGCCGATAAATCCAAATTCCTCGCTGATGGGGGTCCAGATAAAATCGCTCTCAATAACGTCCACCTTGGAGTAATTCCGCGTGACCGTATCCCCCGCCATAATCTTTCCGTACAGCTTGCCGGAGGCGATGGACAGGATGGAGTTGTTCTGCTGGTACATAACTCCGAGCGCCGCCTCCTCCGGGTGAAGCCACCCGACAATTCTCTTTAACTGATATCCCTTTAACAGCTTCTGCCCCGGCTGCTGAATGTACCAGAACAGAAACAGTATTACTGGTACGACGATGGCCGCCACCGGTCCCAGAACCCGGTGTCCGATGCCGGAGCTCATCAGCATCATCACCAGTATGACCAGTATGACCATGCCAGAGGACAAGTCCGACTGAATCAGAATAAAAAACGTGGGCAGCAGCGCGATCGCCGACGCGATAAAAAAGTTGGTAAACGTCTTCAGGTTCTCCCGCCGCTTGGCAAAAAACACCGCTAACGCCAGTATGACAACCACCTTGCAGATCTCGGACGGCTGGAACACAATTACCTTAAAATCCAGCCAGCGGTACGATTTGGTGTCCTGGTCGGTTCCTAACGGAGACAGCCTCGTAGCCGCGGCCATCAGCGTGGAAATAACGTATATAATCGGTATATAGGTACACAAGTCATGGTAATCCAGGATGGAAAAAATAAACAGCACGATCAGACCGCCAATAATACCTATGACCTGCCGGCTCATCGAAAACTTGTTTCCCTGGATGATATACAGCACATAGGTGCTGATCAGCGTCAGAATCAGCACCACGGCCACCAGGGAAAAGTCATAATTTTTCCAGTTGTACCGCTTTAATTCCAGCCAACGCTCCACTCGTTCCCGCATAAGATTATCCCACCTGCTCTATTTTGATCCCGCGTGTTTCATATCCTTGATCGGAATATTGGCAAACAGGGCCGGCACCATGCCGTTGTTCCCCTCGGATTCCGTCTGCTCGATCTTAATATCCAATCCTTCCAAATCTATTTCGACATATTTGGACAAAACATGAATAATATCATTTTTAATCTGCTCCATAATTTCCGGCGAGCAGTTGGCCCGGTCCGAGACTAACACCATCTTCAGACGGTCCTTGGCCACGTTGCTCGAAGATTTTTTTCTAAAAAAATCTGAAAAACCCATATCCGATCATCTCCTTAGTTTTTGAATTTATTTTTTATCTTAGAAAAGAATCCTGTCTTCTGCAACAAATCCAAAAACGGCACTTCTTCTCCCATAATGCGGCGGCAGATGTTCTCATAGGCCTGTCCCGCCAACGACTTGCTGCCCACGAGCGGCTCGCCCTGGTTGGTGGACACCACGATGTTCTCGTCGTCCGGTACAACGCCCAAAAGGTCAATGGCGAGAATCTCCACCACGTCGTCGCTGGACATCATATCGCCTCTCTTGACCATGTCCGCCCGGAGACGGTTGACAATCAGCTCGGTCTTTCCGATCTCATTGGCCTCCAGCAGCCCGATAATCCGGTCCGCGTCGCGGACAGCCGAGACCTCCGGCGTCGTCACCACAAGCGCGCGGTCCGCGCCCGCGATGGCGTTCTTAAATCCCTGCTCGATGCCCGCCGGGCAGTCCAGCAGTATGTACTCAAATTCTTCCTTTAACTCGGACGTCAGCTTCTGCATCTGCTCCGGGTTGACCGCCGTCTTGTCCCGCGTCTGGGCTGATGGCAAAAGGTAGAGGTTCGGATACCGCTTGTCCTTGATCAGCGCCTGCTTGATGCGGCAGTTTCCCTCGATCACGTCTACCAGATTGTAGACGATGCGGTTCTCCAGGCCCATTACCACATCCAGGTTCCGAAGTCCGATATCTGTATCAATGAGAACTACTTTATGCCCCTCTTTGGCAAGTCCTGTTCCTACATTAGCCGTTGTCGTCGTCTTTCCGACGCCGCCTTTTCCTGATGTAATGACGATTACTTCACTCATTTTTCATTCCTCCATCTTTATATATGAATATCTGCCAGCGTTTTTCTTGACAGCGTATCAACGTATATGGTGCCGTTTTCCAGATAGGCGATCTGGGGCTCCTTGGGAACCGGCTTTTTCTCGTCGGACGAGCGGGCGATCACGTCGCCGATCCGAATCTGCACCGGATTCATTTTAAGCGCCGCCACAAAGCAGTTCTCCCGGCCGGACGCGCCGGCGTAGACCGTGCCGCACAGGCTGCCCAGAACCACGATATTTCCCGTGGAAACCACATGGGCCCCGGCGTTTACATCCCCCAGTATAACGATGCTCGTCTCAAATTCCAGCACCTGGCCGGAACGGAGATTTCCCTTGAAAAACTGGCCGGTATTGGCATTCATCTGCATCAGCCGCTCGTTTAAAGAGCGGGAAAAATACTGCTCTCTCTCCCTGTCGTTGTCCAGGACGCACACCACGTCCAGCTTGGAATTTTCGGCGATGCACTGCAGGAGCATTCCCTCCTCGTCCTCCGTCAGCTCTCTCCCCTCAAAGGATACCGCCACCTGGGCGTTCCCCAGAAAATCCGCGCTGGAAGAAAATTTATCCTGAACTTTTTCAAGAAGGGTCTCAAAGTCCAGATCGGCGTCTAACACGATGCGTATTCCGGATTTGTTGCCCTTGATCACTACGGGTGCTTTTTTCATGTTTTTCCTCCTAATCGGTAACTCCGCCGCTGCTCATGGCCGGATTGGATACTTTTTTGTGTAACAGAGACTTTCTGGAAGCCTTGTCAAAATAATATTTATACACCTTGCTCGCGAGCTCCGCCGCGTTGGATGAGGTGAATCCGTTGGGGATCTGCACCGTCACGGAGATCTCCGGATCCTCGTAGGGAGCGAAGCTGACAAACAGCGCGTGGTTGGGCTCGTTGGCTGTGACCTGGGCCGTACCGGTCTTTCCCGCCACGGTCACCGGGACGCCCTGGAACAGCGACGTGATGCTGCCGTTGTTCACCACGTTTTTCATGCCGGTTTTTATGGCTGAGAGCGTAGACGCGGACACGTCTAAGTCGCTCTTTATATTGGCTGAATTTTTGGTGGTCTTGCCGGTCGTCGTATTGACTAACTTGTCCACCAGAGTCAGATCGTAACAGGTGCTCCCGTTCGCGACCGTCGTCACATACCGGGACATCTGCACCGGCGTGTAGCTGTTGGAGCCCTGTCCGATCGCGGAACGGACGATGTCGATATCCGAAAAGGTGGGCTCCGCCTCCGGGAGCTCGATGCCTGAGGTGTCCGTCAGCCCGTAGCGCGACGCGTATTTTTTCAGCCGCTCCAGGCCCTTTTCGTTGTCGACCACGTTGCCGTGCCCGTTGCCGAGCTGGTACCCCATCTCGTAGAAGAAATAGTTGCAGGAGTGCTGGATGGCCTGAGAGACGTTAATCGTCCCGTGCGAGTAGGAACTCCAGCACTTGGGCCACGGCTTGTTGATCTTGGTAAACTGTACGTTATCGTGGACGGTGGTGTAGGGGCTTATAATCCCCTCCTCCAGAACGGTCGTTGCCGTGACCATCTTAAAGGTGGAGCCCGGTGCCGTCTTTTGCTGCGTCGCCCGGTTCAAGAGGGCGGACGCGCTGCTGGTGCTGATTCTCGCGTAGTAATCGCTGTCCACGGAATTGGCAAATTTATTGTTGTCGTAGCTGGGGTAGGACACGAGGGCCAGCACCTTACCGGTCTTGACCGACGTCACCACCACCGAGCAGGCGCACGGCGTCAGTCCCAGATCCCCCGGCGGGATGTCCAGGGACCGGATTTTCCCCACGATAAAGGAGTAGGGGGAAATCATGCCCGTCTGCAGCTTGACATAGGTGGTCTTATTTTTCTTCAATACCTTCTGGTCAAATAACAGCAGGCAGATCTCCCGCCCGGAAATCGTGCCGTTATTCACCATGACGTGATAGACCTTTTTGTCAAATAGAGGGTCGTCGGAAATTTCCGCGTACACATATTCGGTTATTTTTTCAAAAACTTCCTCGCTGCTGTAGTAATCCTTGCCGATTTCCAGCATGTCCAGGTTGATCCAGTTGTGCTCAATGGCATAAATCAGCAGCTCCGAGAGACTGATTTTGTCGTTCGCGTAATTCTGGTACGCATTGCTGGACGTATCCATGGTATCGCTGTTTATGACTCCATTGGTCCGGAGCAGCGAGAGGATGTAGTCCAGGTAATCGTCCAGCGGTTTTGAGAGATCCTTCCCCGGCGTCCGGCTGCTGTAGGTGAGCTGGCTCTTGATCCGGGAGACAGCCGTTTTCTTAGAGGCCGTAAAATCCTCATAAATAGCCTTCTCCAGATCCGTGGCGTCGTCCGCGGAAAAATGGGAGACGTCCACAATGCTGTTCTGGAGGATGGCGTCGTACACATCGTAAATAGAGACCAGAATTCCCGACGCCTGGTGCCCCTTCGTGCCGTGGCTCTTGGAGTTGGTCAGCTTGGATGTGAGGATTCCCGCGATTTCCTTCTCCGCCAGCTTGTAAGTGGCCTTCTGCAAATCCGCGTTGATGGAGAGGTAGATGTCGTTGCCCGCCACGGCGTCCTTGTCCTTCTGGATGTCTATGATGCGGGAGGAGCTGTCAATCAGCAGAGTCTCGGAACCCTTCTCCCCCTTCAGCTCGTTCTCATACTCCTTCTCGATGCCGGTCTTGCCGATCTGGTCGGTAGCCGTGTACTCCGTATCCGGGTCGGCCTCCTTCATCGCGGCCAGCGTCTCCGAGGAAATCAGCCCCGTATACCCGATGATGTGGGCAAAATACTTGCTGTCATAGTACACGCGGTTCATCTCCGTGCTGACCTCCACGCCGGGAAGATCCGGCGAATTTTCCTTGATGGCGGCCACGGTCTTCTCCGAGACGTCCGTGCTCAGAGTAATGGGCTCATATTTGGAATAGGTGTTCATCAAGAGGGCGTAGCGGACAGACATAATCTTCATGGCTTCCTCCACCGTGTAATCCGGATCGGCCTGCGCCCTTTCCTCATCGTCGATCACCCCGTCGTCATTTCTGTCTCTTGGCTGGTCAAAGAAACGGATTTCGTTGACCTTGCTGGACGTGCGGATATAGTCGAAGCACTCCTTGGCTGTCATGGAACTCTGCTCCGGCGTCAGCTCGTCCACGGATTTTTTGCAATAAATGTCCCGCTTAAAGCGGAGCTGCGCGGAAGTGTTCACGTTGAAGCTGAACTTTCCCTTCCTGTATGTGATGGGGAACTCCAAATCTAAGGCGTCCCCATTTTTCTCTAAGAGCCCCACGCACTTTAGGATCATCTGGTTCTTGGAGCGGTTGTCCGTCAGCTCGCCGGTGTCCTCCAGCGTGATGGCGTAACTCTGCTCGTTGGTGGCGAGGAGCCGTCCCGTGCTGTCGTAGATTTTGCCTCTTGCGCTCTTGATCGCCTTCACCCGCTGCATCTGAAGGGAGGCTTCTTTTCCGTAGGTCTCCCCATTGATGATCTGCAGGTAAAACATGCGTCCCACCAGAATGCTGAACAGCACAATATAAGTCACCACAAGAGGAAAAAGCCGCGACTTGAAAATAGACTTTAAATAATCAAGTAAAGTTTCCAGCACTTTCTTCCTCCTTCCTCTTTTTGTTCAACAGATTTTCCAGCGCCACAATGAGACGGTACGCCAGAATCCCCACAATGCCCGTGTAAATCACCTCCGGCAGGACGACATGCAACATGTAAAATCCGATGTACAGCTTGCCCCGCATGAGAAATTCTGTAATATAATAGTAAATTCCATATACAAAATCACCGGACACGATCAGTATGGCCGGGAGAACCAGGTTGTTCGTGAAGTAGAACTTCTGGCAGAATCCCACGGCGAACCCGATGGTCATAAAAATAAAAGCGTACAGCCCGATGACCGTGCCGCCGTACATATCTAACATCAGTCCGCACAGAAAGCCGATCAGAAGCCCGGATGTGCGCCCTCTTAGGTAGGCATAGGACACTGTGGCCACTAACATCAGCTGGGGAACCACTCCCGCCAGCTCCAGTCCCTTAAAAACGGTGGTCTGCAGCAAAAAGGCAAGGATGATCACAAACAGCGATGCGATTTTTCTCTTAATCATCATTTGATATTTCCCCAATCTCCGACGCATTCTTAAGCTGCGTGATCACCATGACATACTCTAACTGGTCAAAGTTGACCGAAGGCGTCAGGTGCGCCGTCTTGGTCAGGGAGGAGTCGTCCTCCTTTATGTCCCTGACATATCCCACGGAAAGCCCCTGCAAAAACTTGTCGCTGACGTGGGAGGTGACGATCTCGTCGCCCTCTTTGACCTTCGCCGTATTGCTGATCATCTCCACGTCAATATAGCCGTTGTAAATGCTTGTCAGGTTGCCCTTTACGATGCAGGTCTCCCCGGACTTCTCGAACATGGCGCTGACGTTGCTCTTGTCGTCGATGATGGCCCGCACCTTGGCGTAGTGGTCTCCCGCCTCGGAGACGATGCCCACAAGGCCGTTGCCGGAAATCACGTTCATATCCACATCGACGCCGTCTTTTTTGCCCTTGTCGATATAAAATATATTGAACCAGTTATTGCCGTCCCGGCTTATAATGGTGGCGGCCACCTTGGGATAGTCCGGATACTTCTTGTTCAGGTCCAGAAGCTCCCTGTAGCTCTCCAGCTCCTTGTTCTCGTTGGCAAGAATCTTGTTGTTGTAGCTTAAAGTATTCACCTGCTCTTTCAGCTTCTGGTTCTCGTCCATGAGGTTTTCCTTGGAATCGAACAGCTCAAACTGGTCGGAAATCGACTTTCCAATGGCATTGATTCCCTTCTGCATAGGAGCTACCAGGTCTCCCACCACTGCCTTCGCGGAGGCGAACTGATCCGAAAACCGGAAAGAAAGAACCACAAGCAGAACGCATACGCAGGAAAGCCCTATATACAGCACTTTGGGATGTATCCAATTCTTTCTCCTTCGTCCCTTCATCGACACCCTCCCCTATACAGTAAGCTTTGCCAGCGCCGGATCCTCAATGATGGCTCCCAGGCCGACAATCACCGTGCTCTCCGGCTCCTCGCAGAGATTCACCTTCAGGCCCAGCTGCTCATAGATGAACCTTCCCAGATCCTTGATCTGGCTGGATCCCCCCGTGACGTACACGCCCATCTTGTAGATGTCCGAGGAAATTTCCGGCGGCGTGCGCTCCAAAATAATCTTGATGGAATCCACAATACTCTGGAATAACTCAATGAGCGCCTCGTGGATCTCCTTGCAGGTAACCGTGATCTCGCTGGGCAGCCCCGTCACCAGGTTCCGCCCGTAGATGGGCATGGAATCATCATTGACATAGGCGCAGCCGATGGTCTTCTTGATCAGCTCCGCCGACTTCTCGCCGATGATGAAATTCTTGTCCTTTTTAATCTTGTTGATAATGACCTCGTCGAACCGGTTTCCTCCCACCGGAATCAGGCGGCTCAGCACGATGCCGCCCAGGGAGAGGACCGAAATCTCCGTGGTGTTGGCTCCGATATCCACGACCAGCGTACCCGTGGACTTGGTGATGTCCAGGTTCATCCCCAGGGCGTCCGCGATGGGCTTTTCCACCACGTGAATCTTTTTGGGCTTTAAGTTTGTATTGGAAATCAGGTCAAAATAGGCCCTCTTCTCCACCTCTGTGATATCCGTGGGAACCGCGATATAGTACTCTGCTCCTTTGAGCTTCCGCTTGCCGTCCATCTGCTGGAAAAAATAGTCGATCATCGCCTGCATGTTCCCGATATCGGCAATGACGCCGTTTTTAACCGGATAGGACACCTCGATGTTCACAGGCGCCTTCTCATACATCTCAAAGGCCTCGTTCCCCACAGCAAAGGTATGGACCTTGTTGTAAATGGCGATCACGCTCTTCTCGTGCAGAATCACGCCCTCGCCGTTTTTATAAAATTTGATGGAACTTGTTCCAAAATCAATTCCAATCGCTCTCACTGACATTTTCTACTCTCCTCGCTTTTTCTATTGATCCACGGGCCTCCTAATCCAGATAGCCCCTCTCTTTCAGGCTCACATACTGATTATCGCCGATAATGACATGGTCCACCAGAGGAACGCCGAGCAGCTTCCCGGCCTGGGACAGATGCTCCGTCGTCACAATATCCTCCCTGCTGGGAGAGGGATCTCCGCTGGGGTGGTTGTGCAGGACGACGAACTGGGCGGCGTCGTACGCAAGAGCCTGCCGCAAAATCTCCCTGGGATTGGCGGCGGAGGACCGGATCGTCCCCGCAAAAATGCACTCGCTGTGCAGAAGGCGGCTGCTGGCGTCCATGTAGGCCGCGTACAAATGCTCTGTCTCGAGATGCCTCATGTACTCCATAAAATAAGACGCCACCTTGTGCGGAGAGTCCAGTATGACGCACTCTCCCTTTGTCTGGCGCGACAGACGCCGGGCCAGCTCCACGGCGCACAAAATCTGCACGGCCTTCACCCGTCCGATGCCCTTGATCTGCATGAGATCTTTCATTTTCAAATGATACAGGCCGATCAGTCCGCTGTAGGACGGGTGCAGCCGCAGCAGCTCCATGGCCACCGCCAGGCTTGTCTTCTCCCTCGTCCCCGTCTTGATCAGCACTGCCAAAAGCTCCGCGTCGGACAGCGCCGACGCTCCCTCTGCCATGCATTTCTCGTAGGGCCGCTCGGAATCCGGCAGATCTTTCATGGTAAAATTCTGGGTCTTGTTCATTTATTTATCAGTCTATTGGTAATCAAACATAATTATATTACCATATTATTCCCGAAAAGTATACCTTTTCCACAAGATTTTTCTGTGAACTTTC
>CANPZR010000031.1 GCA_947589175.1 uncultured Lachnospiraceae bacterium
AATGACGGTTTCCATCATTTCCGGAACAGCGGTTTCCTATGACCGGACATGCGGTGTAATTCCTCCTGGATTATTCAAAATATACAAGCAATCTATCAATAACTCTTACTGCCGCCACCAAATCTTGATATCGCCGGCATGATTGCAACAATGTCATTTTCTCGTTGTTCATCAACATATTTCAACCACTCCTTATCAACCTCGTATCCGCATTAACTCTGGACAAAAATTCTCTAATAAGCCCAATTTCAAAAACTATATCACCATTGATATTTTCTTTCTCTCCTACTTAATGTCAATATTCAAACAATTTTAATCCATATTCAACATAATAATGGACAATTCGTCTTTACCCATATAATTATCCCCATCTCGATTTTACTATCAACTACTCACATAATTTTCCAATTACCCGCAACGCAAACATTCTCTTTTCTACTTAACGACAGTATCGAGTATTTGAATTAACTCCAATGTATCCTGATAATAATGACAAATATCCATAAACGATGCTGTGGGAGCCTTGCCATGAGCAAACAGATGTCGATTATTGACCAAGGAGTTAGAAGCGCTAATAATTCTTTGACTGTTAGCATGCTGCTCCACCAAATTCTTAAAATCATTTTTCCATCTATCATCAAATTTTCCCAGCAGCTTACACATATTATTATAGGTAGCACTCATCGATCCACTTCTGACTGTTTTATCTATGTATGTGTGAATCTGAATCAATGGAGACTGATTAAAAAAATCTGCTATAATAGAACGATACACATATTCTAAGGTTCCACAAGCTTTCATCAACGCATAATTAGTTAAATATAACCTCATCTTATCAAGAGATGGCAGTTCGTTTATTCTTTGTTCAATCTCATTAAGTTCCGCAGTACATTCATGTGTCAAATCTTGTAATTCATTCTTCATTTGATACACCTTCAATTAAAAATTTATGCGCTAGATTTATTCGTTTCTTAATATTATCAATGTTGGTCGTTCGCATACTTATAGCATCTTTAAAATCATCATTTTGTAGCAACATTATATGTTGTTTTTCAGTTACTGATTTAAAATTATTCCCATGAATTATTGTTTCTGACACTGCAATCGATATGGCATCAAATATAGCTGGGTGAAACTTATTAGTAAACTTCCCTCTTGAATAATTTCTAAATGCATTAGCACCAATCTTATCATGTATGGCCTCCATTGTCGAAGTAAAGTCAACTTTAAACTCATTAATTACATTTTCATCTGCATTTGCATAATCTTTCATATATTCATTAAGGATTTTCTTTAGAGAAATTTGTCCGGATGATTTCTTTTTTACTTTATCTGATTTCATTGCAAAAAAGCGTAATATATACTCAATATCACGCATTCTACTGTCTTCAGTTTTTAAACCAAACAGTGCTCTCCAATTCTTGTCTTTATTCAGTTCAAGGAGCATTTTATTAAATGTACCTTGATATACACAGTTTCGAATTTCCTGCGGCATCAATGTTCTTCCGCTTGTATTAATCCTTTCAAATATCTGATATAAACTAGTGTCATCGTTCTCCGGCTCCTTTTGTTCAAAAATTATAACATGAATTGTTGTGCTTCTAATTTTTCTCTGTTCATCAATTGTCAATTCAGAAAATGTTTTATTTCGCCACCGTTTATTTATTTTTTTAGAATTTGATAATCTAAACACCTTATTATCATCAGAAAAAATTCCCCTAACATAGTCATATACTGTCATAATCCTCTGATATCCGTCAACAATTAATTTCTGACTACCAGACTGAGCAAAAAAAACACTCGGAACAGGTAATCCCATTAAAATAGACTCAATAAATCGACTCGCCTCTACCTTGTCCCACACATATTTTCGCTGTAACTCCGGTTTCACTAACTCATCTTCTTTATACATTGATATTATTTCTCTAAAAGACAAATCGGCTCCCCAAGAAGCAATATTAAACAATGAATCATCCGAATAGTCATCATTTTCTTCCGATACAATCTTCTCAATTAAATTTTTTTCTGATTTTTTCATTGACTTATACCTCTCTTGTAAACTATTTTTACTATGGTCTGTTATATCATATATAACAGTTCTTGTTGTAGATATCACTATATCCTTATTACATAAAATACTGTGAAGAAAGCGAATATCTAAACCTTCTTTTTCTAATATTATCTCAACAATTTTCCAATTCTCATTTTGCCACACAATATCAGTATCTATCACCCAATACATATACTGTCACCTCTCTTTAAATTTTGCATATTAATAACAGTATATGTAATTTGCATCTTAAAAATTACTATTCTACAATCTTATCGAGCATCTTATGCAAAGCTACTACTTCATCTGATGTTAATGTAATTCCTTTCCCCATTTTTTCATGATTAGGCGCCCAATCTCTTATATCATATTTTGGTTCTGCTCCATTCCACGAAACAAAATTTATTTCCTTTGTCCAACCTTTGGAACTTTCAGAAAGTATTCCTAATTCTTTCTTGATTTCAAATTTTACGTCCGCCATGTTATCTCCCTCCTAGCAGTATCTCTGCTCTACCACTTCGCGTTCTTTTTCCGTCAATCCATATATATCATAAACTAGTGCATCCAACTTCCGACCTGCTACTTGGTTATCAGGATTAGCTAGCAGCAATTGTACTGAGCTCTCTACCTCTTTTCGTGTTTCTGCATCTGCAATTTTTATAGGAATATTGTCAACCTCATATCCATTTACATTACTATTAGTGCTTAATTTAGCAAAAAACCAATTTAATAAGTGAGAGTTTAATAATCCTAAAAAATAATAGGTTGTTTCCCCACATATCAAATAGTTAACAGAATTAGCGCAGAACATACCTTCTTTCGCAATTGCCATTTTCAAACGGTATTTTTCATTGACTCCCGTTATTCCCTGCATAACAATCCTTTTCTCGCAATGATGCTTACTTTTTGGTGTGTTATTCTCCTTAAGATAAAGCACATCATCAAGATATAGTATATCACCTTGACTAATATTATCCGTTATATAGAATTTTTGAACCTGAGCACCTCGCAACATTTTAGCATATGTATCCTCCAAATGAACATATTTTTTATTAAGCGACAAATCAATTTCTCCTGTATAACATTTAGAAAATTCTACCATTCTTTGACTATTTTTACAAACTTTTAATAATACCTCATATTCAATCGGTTCCATAAGCGGAATCGTCACCGAACTCGCATCTATCAAATTAATATCACTCTTAGACATCCAAGTTTTTGGACTATCGAAATCTACAAATCTATCCTTGCTAATACGCATAGGAAATTTTGCATCTGTTTCTTTTCTCTTTGATGCTCCTAAAATACATACTGACATTTTAGCTGATTTAAATACTCTCTTGTTCTCATTATCTCTTTCTGGAAATGCTTCCAAATAATCAATCATATTTTCTTCTAGAACATATCTACGCAAATTGCTTGCACTTAAATCGCACATAAACGCCATCGGAAAAATCAATGACAAATGCCCATCTTGCCTCAACAAGTCAAATGATTTACAAATAAATAATCTAAAAACATTTATTATACCACCTTTAGCCGGCTGGTATATAGGATTATTTTTATAATATTTAAGTTCATACGCATCTGCCATAATGCTTGTATTCTGATTTTGTTTCTTATTCAATAACCCATATGGCGGATTTCCGATAACTGCATCAAACCCACCATTATCCCTAAACACTTTTGGGAAATATAACTGCCATAAAATAAACGGTTTAGACGATTCTGCGTGTGTTTCGAAATAATCATTTATCAATTCATGGTCTCCAACCATTTGTTCTAAAATAATATCATCATAAATCTTCTGAATCTCTTCCTTAATCTCTTCCTTATCATTATGTTCTTTTGTAAAAAACAGTTTATCCTGCAACTCAATTAATTTGGAAATCATGCCATCCACACCTTGTTGAAACACTAATTGCTGTCCATTTTTAGAAACATTATTTAACAAAACACTCTCCGTTATCAATTTGTTTCCTTTAAATTCATCAACCAAGCTATTTCCACAAATAATATTACAGTCCAAATTCGGCAACTGTCTCGGTTTTGTGTGTGCATCAAAGTCACCATTCCCTGTATCTTCCGTAATCTCATCATCAATAACAATAGACAGCCACAACCTCAGCTTTGCAATATCCACAGCGCTTGGTTCTATATCACAAGCGAAAATGCAATTTTTAATGGTATTAACCTTCAGATTATAGGGTTTTCTTTCATAGGCATAAAAAGACTTTTTCTGAAATCCATTCATTTCAATAGCAAGATATTCCGTCAGTACCTGTCTTGCCTTTACTATCTCATTTAGCATTCCCAGTGGAAATGCACCAGATCCTACTGCCAAATCTGCTACCTTTACATTTGCCAGCAAATCATCAAGTTCCTTTAATCTGTTGACACCACTCCTAAAACTAAGGATTTCTTCTGAAATCAATAGCTCTTTGTTTTTATCAAACTCATAATGAAATTTTCCATTCTCGTCATCTACTTTTAAGGTCTTCGCCGTATCCTCGTCTCTCAGGTATTCGCCATATAGGATAAAATCTCGTATAGCTGCCTCAGAAATACTTGTCTTGCTTGTCAAATAGTTTATGAGCGTTTCCTGACACATATAATGCACAATTTCACGCGGGGTATAAAAAGCCCCTTTCGATTTTCTGTCTTTCACATCCAATAAATTTTCAAACACTTTACCCAGCATTTCCGGATCAATCGCTACTTCACGCTCCATCGGCTCATCTTCATTCATGGTAAAGTTGTATCTGTCAAAAATATCCAAAATGCCATCTGCATCTCTTCCTTTTTCATTTACATTTGAGAAGATGTCATTCGGAATATTAAAATTATTATTTTCCCACTCATAATTATCTAACTGCTCAAACAGACCACCATTCAAAAATGGAATCCTGCGATGTAATGCCGGATAAAATCCATTCTCTCCACGGTTTTTATTTAATCCGGTATAAAATAGCGGCTCTAAGTAATCATCAAAATAATTCTTCCCCGCCTCTACACACCCCTCAAAGATTTTACGCATAAAATTTTTCGGACCAGTACCCCAAGGCTTGCCTTTCACAATTCCGGCAAGGAATTCTTCATCCTCGTCCGATAAATTTTTTAGCCTTTCAAGCACAATTTTGTATGTACCGTTTGGCTGCTGTTCATATACAGTGCCTATAATATCTCTGGATTTCTGTCCTCTTGCAAAAAAAGCATTCTTATACTCTTTTTCTGTCATAGAAACAGGGATTGCATCTACTCCAAGCCAACCCTTTTTCTGAATAAAATATAAAAACACAATTTGCCCCAGTAGTTTCTTTGCAAACTGCTCACTTGTAAAGTTTCTGATCTGTGCCTCCTGCACAAAATCTTCATTAGATTCAAGAAATTCTCTTAACTGGTGATACTTTTCACAATACTGCTGAAAAAATTCATTTGTGACCTTCTCAACACTGAATGCTTCTTCCAGTTCATCAATATCCGGGTTGTTATCATCGTCATTAAAGATCGGGAACAATCTTTGTTTTGCTGTATTGCATGGCTCGCCCTTACCTACCAGATAAGAGTACCTCCTGGCAGGTGTCAGTTTCTCCGTAACTTTACCTTTAGAAAATTCATAATCCAATCTAATAAATGACAGTCTCCACTTTTCGGGTTCTCCTAAAGTATAGAATGCCGCCAGCGCCCCAGCACACATACTATTTTGCAACAGTGGTTTAATAAAGTTTCTCTGCATTGTTCTGGCTCTTTCAACACTATCACCTTTTCTTAACGCAACAGAAAATACGGCAATTCTATTCCCATCATTGCCTGTATAGTTACCAATATGATAATATCCGTCCACATAATAGGAAAAATTATTATATATCTTTTTATACACAGTGGGTGCCACCAAATCTACATTATTCAAGAATTCCTGTACAAAATTAGTAAACACGCCATTATCATAGGCTTGCGTCAACACATTTTCAAATATTTCAGATTTTCTACTCACCAGATTTTTCTCCCTTCATGTAACATGACAAGATTACTTGTTTCTCATAGTCCTGCTTTATCGCAATCTGCTTACGCCCTTCAAAATATTTTTCATCTACTTGTTCTACAATCTTATAATATGCTTCCACACCATCTTCTACATTTTTAATGCTTTTAAGAATGTTCTTCGTATCAGCAGCCGGTATATCACCATTCTCCCATGCTTCAATCATTTTTTTTATTTTTTCTTCCTGCTCATCTGTAAAAGTCCTTATGGTTGTCAACAATGCCCTTAAATAACGGATTATTTTTTGGTCATTTGCCCCAACTGCTGTACGCCCTGTGGTAATTACATCTTCTTCAGTCAATGATATATCAAAAGCCGCATTATTTGCATCATAGTGATCAAAATAATTTTTGCCGACACTGATGCGTTCCTCGTCAATCTCGCATTTTAAATATCCAATAGCATCCATGAATGAAATCTGCCTGCTCCCATTCTGGTCCGCTATAAAGAAAGTTTTTAAATAACCCTTGCGGATAAATGAGATGGTAGCATCGTCTTGCACTCTATCAGAATATCTTCCAGTTTTTGCTTTTTTCGGCAATCTTTTGATTTTCTCAAAAAGCTCCGCATCATTATCTCGAATCTGCCTGATAACAGCCAGATATGCCAATTCTGGATTAGCGCCATCTTCACCCTCTTCCAGATCTTTATTCAAATCTTGGAATAACTTCTGTGAACTGACCTCTTCTTCATCTGACAAATACTTAAAATCTTCCCCTAATGTATCATGAAATGCCTGCAGTTTTTCAATAATTCTATCCTTTAAAGGCAAATGCTTACTGGTTGCCGATGTAGGAAAGAAGTTGAATACATATATCTCTTCATATTCCGAACCCACACGGTTAATACGACCAACCCGCTGCATAATTTTAGTAGGATTCCAAGGAAGGTCATAGTTAATCAACGCATTGGCTCTGTGCAGGTTGATTCCCTCTGCAAGTACATCCGTTGTAACCAATACATCAAACTGGTCGTTTTTCTTTTCAGTAAATTTCGGATTAAAACTGTCTTCAATAACACTTTTTAATATCATACTGCTGGAACCCGTATATGCAACAACGCGCTCGCCATATATATCACTGAGCTCCCTTGCCAAATATTCTGCTGTTTCTTTTGATTCTGTGAAAATAATCTTCTTATTACCGCATAACTTCCTATTTGATTGCAATTCTTCTTTGAATTGTGTCAGCTTGGGATCATCGCTGATGCTCTGCCACATATTACTGAGATATTGAAGCTTTGCCAAATCCCATCTTAAATCTTTAATAAATTTCCCATTAAATTCATCAGCGCTAAAATGCATAACAGCCTCGGCTTCCACCAATTCCATCAGCTTATCATCATCACCGCTATCCAACAGATCATATACATCCACCTTTTTACTAATATACACTTCTCCCCGCTCATACATATCAATAAATTTCTCATAAGACGCCAAAAATCTTCCAAGTGTATTCTTAAATGCGAAAAAACTGCTTTCAAGCCGTTTCACCAATATGGATTTCATGAATCCACCCATATTGTGCTGAGATGTCAACAATGTGGCATACTTTTTTGAATCCTTTAAATACACTAATGGCTTATATCTGGAATACTTAAAATTCTTTATCACTTCTACCGTCTCATTAAATACAATGTTTGTATCTTCATCAAAAATGTAAACAATGGGTTCCGGTGTCCCAAGTTTTGGAAACTTCAAACCTTGCTTTTCAAGATCGGAAGCATAGTACTCCATAATCTCATTTCTGGTTCTGCGAATCATAATATGACGCAAAATTCTATCCCTGATTTCCTCAGAATTCGCCCGTACTTGATTAAGATACATTTGTGTACCTTTTTTGTACTTCTTTTCCTTTAAGCGCAATTCTCTAAAGAACGCCTCCATATCTTTTAAGCCAACAATAGTACTATTGTGCTTTGGCTGAAATAAATATATCTGGTTTTCTATATCGCTCGAATAGTTATTGATTGGTGTCGCTGATATCAATACTACCTTTTTCCCATAGCAGATTTTATGCAGGCTGCTGAAGCTCTCTGTCCCTTGATTACGGAAACGATGAGCTTCATCAATAAATACATAAGCGAACTTATCCACACCTTTTTCAAGAATCGCATCCAATTTACCTAAAGATTCTACTTCCGCTGCCACATCAAATTCCAATAATACATTTTTCCAGTAATCCACCAATACCGGCGGACATATAACTAACTTCTTGCCTTTTTTCAGACTTTTGGCTAACATTGCGGATATGTATGTTTTACCAAGGCCTACTACATCCGATATAAACACACCATTATAGGTTTCCAATATCTTTTTTGCTTGTACCACCGCATCCAACTGATACTGCAATTTCATATATCCATCAGGGAATAAGTTCTCTGCAAGCAAATCTTTATCAGAGTTAATCTCTTCTTTGAAGAACTCATATAAAGTCTTTAAATATATCTCGTATGGCGTTATGTCATTGCGTAGCCATGTCTTACCTTCAACTGCTTCCACATAATATTCTGTAACAGGAACGCTTTTATCCCACAACTCCTCAAATTTTTCCAAGGCAAATTGCACATCACGACTATCCTTCAACTCAACATTAAATTCAAGATTGTTTTGCAGACCTGCCTCTGAAAAGTTACTGGATCCTGTTATTACACTTCCAAAAGTATCCGGTGTTTTCTGCATATCTTTACGCATGATATACACTTTTGCATGAATAGGGGCCTCGATATACATACGAAGCTCAAGTTTACCTATTTTTAGCCATTCTATAAAAGTTCTTACTCCCTGTTCAATCTCTGATGTTGGTTCAGTTCTCTCGAATTCCCTTTCGATAGAATCAGCAAATGATTCCTTGGCCTGTTTTTCAGTAGGTGCCTCATATTTCAATTCCATATTGACCTTATCAATAATTTTAACAGTGTATTTATCAACATTTAAACCGACCAATATACGAATTTTCTCAACATCCTCCATAGCATCTTTCATTTTAAAGAAGCCACTTGTCCTAAAATATCCCACAAGAATATCAAAAAACTGCGTATTACTTCTTAAAATAGTACTGAATCTGCTATATAAATCTCGTTCAGGCTCATTGGTGAAAAAGGTTAAATCATTATGCACTGTTAATCCTCCGCCATTCTTTGTAGATTTCAAAATATCAGCAATTTCCACGAATAGATGTATCTTACTTTCATTCGACATTATCTCCAAATATATTTTATTATATCACTAAACCGTCGAACTTTCCACCGTTTTTGTGTTTTTACAGCGGTGAAGAATAAATTTCTTAAACTCCAGCCATTTCTCTATTTTTGTGACTATTGTATTACAATCATGGGGAGTAAATAGCAACCCGAGAGATTTCATCCAATCATATCAATTTAGTACGAAAAATTTTTATTCTTCAAAGCTGTTGACTAAATATCAGCGGTACAGCACGCTAGATTTTCTAGATTTCTTTTTTATACAAATTCTCTTATTAAAATTCTGCATAATTCTTGACTTTCCAGCTCAATGTCGCTGCTATCATCTCTCTTGTAAAACAGATAGAAAAAATCATCTCTGTCTTTACCTTTTGCACATATTGAAGATACAATTTCTCCAACCTTAGCAATTTTTTCTTCTCCATCTCCCATCGGAAAGGATATATTTGTGTCTGTAAAATCAGGTTTACCAAAACCACTATTAAACTGAGTAGCCTTAATGATAATAAAATCACATTTCATGTTTTTTTCAGAAGCATATTTTTGCAAGCAGTTAATCACTTTCAAGATTCTTTCTTTATCCTTCTTCTGAACTGCTTTAGACATATCATCTAAATCCTGATTATCAATTTCCGCAAGTTCTTTTTGAATTACATCAAGCAGTTTTTCATTGATTGTCCAAATATCTGAACGTCCACCTAAATATTTTGCTGTTGCTGCCATTGCAATTTCAAATTCCTTAAGAATTTCACCACCTGACGTTTTTCCTAAGAAAAATGCCTTGTATTCTGCTTCTGATTTCCATACTGGATGACGTCTGTCAATGCGTCTAAAATATTCAGCGCTCAACTCATTCGGAAAAACATTTTTCATCAGATAGACAATATCGTCATCACTCATAAGGCTTACTTTAACATTTTCTTTCAATTCTTGTCCTTCATCCAACAAAGATTCCAAACAAAAGAGGTTCTTACCTAATGCATTTACTTGTGTACACAAATGGCCTATTATGTGTTGTAATATGTATGTTTCGTATATAACAATAGGATGACTTTGTATCCATTTGCGTTCAGCATCATGAGCGTACACAACATTTTCAATTACACTAATTGCATTTTTATAATATGCTAACTCATACCCGCTGTCCGTTTTTACAATAGTTAATGCACCTAGCAATCTTTCATAATCTATACTAACAGTATCAAATCCTGTTATATATGCATCTCTTATTAGATAATCCAATTTATCAACATCTATTACTTTTGAATTTAGTAATTGAATGAAGCAATTACGAATATCATTCTCATCACTTTTTTCAGAATACTTATATCCAGTAATACATCTTGCAAAAAACTCACGTTCATTTTCATTTAAAAAGAAGTCTGGGAATGAAATAAGTCCAACTATTGAGCTCATTATCTCATGCGGAGCTGCAGCTGCTGTCTTCTCCTTTGGCACATCTCCAGCAAATTTTTCTGCCGAAACGACTTCAATTAATTTATTATGAACTCCCGTAAATTTCTTGCCATCATCTAGATAGAATTCTTCACCAGTATGAGAAAATGGAGCATGTCCTACATCATGTAACAAACATGCTATCATAAATATCTCGCCAATTCTTTTTACATTAAACTCAAATTGATACTTCTTTTCAATTTCAGCAATAACTTGAGTAGATGCAATTTCTCCTAAATGGAATACTCCCATAGAATGCACAAATCTGTTATGTACAGCAGACGAATAAAGCGGAGAATAACTCGTCTGTATTATTCTCCGCAATCTTTGAAAACAAGCAGTATCAATAATCCCATTCATGTATTGCGTCGGTATACTAATGTATCCATAAATCGGATCTTTTAATCGTTTGTACTCTTTCAACGCCTACTATACCCCCAATGCCTGAACAGAATTTTCATTTACAAATGCCATCAAAACATCTAAAGCCAAATAGCCCCTAAATTGGATTATTAAATTTTCTAAAGTAACCTCTTTCTTTAATTCAATACCCATTTCTCCATTAACGTTTTTTTCTTGAAAAAAATCCGAATAATTTCTAAATAAAGCATTTGTACTTTCCCTAGACAAAATCAAAACCGCTTTCTCGCCCTTTTCATTTAAAAGTTCAACAACTCTTGAACCATAATTTTCTATCTCTTTATAGGTCAAAAATTTTTTTTCCGCTCTACGCATTGACTCTATTAAAGCATTTGCAGCCAAATCCTCAATCCCAATGTAGAAACACATATTTTTCACCCTTTCTATAAAATAGATTTGATAATGCATTAATTATAACACTTCACAATCTATTATTCAATATTCAATTGTCTTTTATTCTTCGCTCTCATTATATGTAAATTTTGTTCATACTTCTTTTTCCCAAAAGAAAAACCGCAACCCCTTGAAAAACAAAGGATTGCGGGGTTCTTTTAATAATATTGGGTTCTAAATCAAAGATTACTCGATAATGCTTGCCACACGACCGGATCCTACGGTACGGCCACCCTCGCGGATAGCGAATGTAAGACCCTGATCCATAGCAATCGGGTGAATCAGCTCGATGGTCATCTCTACGTTATCACCAGGCATGCACATCTCTGTTCCCTCCGGAAGCTGAACTACGCCGGTTACGTCCGTTGTACGGAAGTAGAACTGCGGACGGTAGTTGTTGAAGAACGGAGTATGACGTCCGCCCTCGTCCTTGGTCAGTACGTATACCTGAGCGGTAAACTTTGTATGGCAGGTCAGAGAACCCGGCTTAGAGAGAACCTGTCCTCTCTCGATCTCGTTCTTCTGAACACCGCGGAGAAGCACGCCGGCATTGTCACCAGCCTGAGCCTCATCCAGCTCTTTGTGGAACATCTCGATACCGGTTACAACGACCTTGCGGGTCTCTTCCTTGATACCTACGATCTCTACCTCATCGTTCAGATGAAGGGTACCAGCCTCTACACGGCCGGTAGCAACCGTACCACGGCCTGTGATGGAGAATACGTCCTCGACAGGCATAACGAACGGCTTATCGGTATCACGCTGCGGATCCGGAATATACTCGTCGATGGTGTCCATGAGCTCCATGATCTTGTCGCCCCACTCGCCGCTCGGATCCTCGAGTGCCTTCAGAGCGGAACCCTTGATAATCGGGCAATCGGTGAACTCATACTCTTCAAGCTGCTCGGTAACTTCCATCTCTACCAGCTCGATCAGCTCCTCGTCATCTACCATGTCGCACTTGTTCAGGAATACGATGATATACGGTACGCCTACCTGACGGGACAGAAGGATGTGCTCCTTGGTCTGTGCCATAACACCGTCAGTAGCGGCAACTACCAGGATAGCGCCGTCCATCTGAGCAGCACCGGTAATCATGTTCTTTACATAGTCAGCATGTCCCGGGCAGTCAACGTGTGCGTAGTGTCTCTTCTCTGTCTCGTACTCAACGTGAGCGGTAGAAATAGTAATACCACGCTCTCTCTCCTCAGGCGCCTTGTCGATATTCTCAAAATCAGTAGCCTCGTTACCTGCTACGCGCTCTGCCAATACCTTTGTAATAGCAGCTGTCAGGGTAGTCTTACCATGGTCTACGTGTCCGATGGTACCAATGTTACAATGGGGTTTACTTCTAACATATTTTTCCTTAGCCATTTCTAAACGTCCTCCTTAACTTCTTTTAAATAATTTTATTTAGAAACATTGCCAATATATAGCACTTATTATAGAGGAAACTTGCCAAAAATGCAAGCCCTCTTTTATCTATTTGTGTAAAATTATCTCAGAAATAGCAAATTACTTGCCATTTCTCTGATCCAGAACCTTATCCTGTACGTTTTTCGGGCATCTCTCGTATCTCTCAAAGAACATGGAGTAGTTGCCGCGTCCCTGTGTAGCGGAACGAAGTTCTGTGGAATAACCGAACATCTCAGCCAGCGGAACAAATGCTCTTACAATCTTGCCGCCGCCAAGGTCGTCCATACCCTCGATCTGACCGCGCTTTGCGTTCAGGCTTCCGATGACGTCGCCCATGTATTCCTCCGGCATGGTAACCTCGACCTTCATGATCGGCTCAAGCAGTACGGCGTCGCCCTTCTGCATAGCCTCCTTGAACGCCATGGATCCGGCAATGTGGAATGCCATCTCACTGGAATCGACCTCATGGTAGGATCCGTCATAGCAGTTCGCATGAACGCCCAGTACCGGGAATCCAGCCAGAATACCGGACTGGCACGCCTCCTGGATACCCTCGTCTACCGCCGGGATATACTCCTTCGGAATCGCGCCGCCCACAACGGTGGACTCAAATTCATAGGTAACCTCGCCATTCGGATCGATCGGTGTGAAGCGCACGCGGCAGTGACCATACTGACCACGACCACCAGACTGCTTCGCGTACTTGCTGTCGATCTCCACTTCCTTGGTGAATGTCTCCTTGTAGGCAACCTGCGGAGCGCCTACGTTCGCCTCTACATTGAACTCGCGCAGCAGACGGTCTACAATGACCTCCAGATGCAGCTCGCCCATTCCGGCGATGATGGTCTGTCCCGTCTCGGAATCGGTGTGAGCGCGGAACGTCGGATCTTCCTCTGCCAGCTTTGACAGGGCCTCGCCCATCTTGCCCTGGTCGTTCTTTGTCTTGGGCTCGATTGCGAGCTCGATAACCGGCTCCGGGAACTCCATGGATTCAAGGATTACCGGGGCTTTCTCATCACAGATAGTATCACCTGTTGTCGTCAGCTTAAATCCAACGGCTGCAGCGATATCTCCGGAGTACACCTTGTCTAACTCGCTTCTCTTGTTGGCGTGCATCTGCAGGATACGTCCTACACGCTCTTTCTTGCCCTTCGTCGCATTCAGCACATAAGAACCGGAGTTCAATGTACCGGAATACACACGGAAGAACGCCAGTTTTCCGACAAACGGGTCGGACATAATCTTAAATGCCAGAGCGGCAAATGGCTCGTCGTCTGAAGAGCGGCGGGTAACCGGATTTCCATCCTCGTCCACGCCGGCGATATCCGGGATATCGGTCGGAGCCGGCATGTACTCGATTACGCCGTCCAGCATCTTCTGAACGCCCTTGTTCTTGTAAGCGGAACCGCAGTATACCGGAACCGCCTCGCAGGCAATCGTGCCCTTGCGCAACGCTTTTTTCAGTTCATCTACGGAAGGCTCCTCGCCTTCCAGGTACATCATCATCAGGTCGTCGTCCAGATCGCAGATCTTCTCGACCAGGTTCTCATGCCACTTTGTGGCAGTGTCCTTTAAGTCGTCCGGAATCTCTGTAATCTCGATATCCTCGCCCTTGTCATCTTTGTAATAATACGCCTCCATCTCGAACAGGTCAACAAGTCCGACAAAATCGTCCTCCTTGCCAATCGGAATCTGAACGGGAATCGCGTTTTTGCCCAGACGGTCGATAATCGTCTGTACAGAGTAATAAAAATCAGCGCCCATCTTATCCATCTTGTTGATGAATGCCATACGCGGTACGTTGTACGTGTCAGCCTGACGCCATACATTCTCAGACTGCGGCTCAACGCCGGCCTTCGCGTCGAACACGCCTACGGCGCCGTCCAGCACGCGCAGGGAACGCTCAACCTCGACCGTAAAGTCAACGTGTCCCGGAGTATCAATGATGTTGATCCGGTGTTCCAACGCACCCGGTTTTGCCTTGTGGTGGTCTTCCAGCGTCCAGTGGCAGGTCGTAGCCGCAGAAGTAATGGTAATACCTCTCTCCTGCTCCTGCTCCATCCAGTCCATCGTGGAAGCGCCATCATGAGTCTCACCGATTTTATAATTGACGCCGGTGTAGTACAAAATACGCTCAGTCAGCGTCGTCTTGCCGGCATCGATATGAGCCATGATACCAATGTTTCTGGTACGCTCCAGTGGGTAATCTCTTCCAGCCAAAGCCAGTTCCTCCTTTTACCAACGATAATGTGCGAAAGCCTTATTTGCTTCTGCCATCTTGTGCATATCTTCTTTCTTCTTCACGGATGCGCCGGTATTATTAGCGGCGTCCATGATCTCATTGGCCAGTCTCTCCTTCATGGTCTTCTCTCCCCGGTTGCGGGAATAGGTGGTCAGCCAGCGAAGAGCCAGCGCCTGTCTGCGGTCAGGGCGAACTTCCAGCGGAACCTGATAGGTCGAACCGCCGATTCGTCTAGCCTTAACCTCCAACTCAGGCATTACGTTGTTCATTGCCTCATCAAATACTTCCAGGGCATCCTTGCCAGTCTTTTCCGCGACCTGCTCAAATGCGCCGTATACGATCTTCTGAGCAACGCCCTTTTTACCATCCAGCATGATGTTGTTGATCAGCTTTGTCACGATCTTGTTGTTGTAAACTGGATCGGCCAATACATCTCTTTTCTGAATATGTCCTTTACGTGGCACGTTACTTCCCTCCTTAATAAATATTAATTCACAGGTACTCACGACT
>CANPZR010000032.1 GCA_947589175.1 uncultured Lachnospiraceae bacterium
TGTGTCCTTTCCCGTCACCTTCGCGATATCTTCCGGTGAAAAATGATCGAAATGGTCATGCGTAATCAGAATAAAATCCGCGTCATGAGGAGCTATTTTCATCTGAAACGGATCCAGATAGATTGTCCTGTCCCCGTCCTTGATTCGAATACTGCTCTGGGTAAATACTTCGATATTTTCTGTCATTGTGAGATGTCTCCTTTCTTAATTTAATGAAAGACTACTATCCAGAACCCGGATAATTTTCTGATTCATAGAATCATAGGAGTTCCAAATCTCATCTTCCGGCGCAATACCAATAAACTCTGCCAGCTTTTTTATCTTCTCCATAATCTCGCCCGGCAACAGCCCCTTTCTTTTTCTATTTGTCAAATATTGATTATCTGCGGAAACAAAACCTTTAGCATCCGTTTCTGTCAAGCGCGTCCACTTCTCAATCATGTCCTCCGTGACCGGAGTCATTGTATGAGCCGCCCTGTTTCTAACCTTTTCCTCCACTATCCGCAGCTCCTCAATCAAAAGATTCAGCTTTTGATTTTTTGACAGGGCAAGAATCAAATCTTTAATATGCACGGAATACACCGGACCATTATAATTAAATTGTCCTTGATACCTATCTTGCAAAATCCGCTCCGCCTCGCTGTCTTTTAATTTGTTCTTGTCCCATTTCCGCACCCCGTTCCACTCGATACAATATGTATCAATATCCATATGGCACTGTTTTTTTAACGCGCGTTCCATCAGAGCAACAATCGGCGGCGTAATTGCCCTTACAAAATCGTCATAATTTCCGCGAAGCTTTTTTATCTGCAAACTCAGAAGATACTCCACCACAATCCTCTCTCCCTCGCTTCTGACGGGCATGGGCTGATATCCGATTTTTCCGGCAATCTCATTGACGCGATGCGCATTTAGTTCAGCTCTCGCCTTTGCCTGCTCCAAATACAGCAGACATTCCGGTGAAAGCTGCTCTTTCATCCCTTCCGCGACCTGATAGGCCGCCGTATAATCATACGCCAGCAAATGTTTTTTTACAATATTGGCTTTCAGCAAAGAAGCCAGATTAACTGACTTCACAACCTGGCAGCGCGACGGAATATCCGGAAGGTTATCCTCATTACACTCCCACTGCGCTTCCACCTCATACTCCTGCATATTCTCGTCCATGCGATTGCTGCTTTTCAGCGGAGTTGTCACCTGAATTGCCTGAAACGGAACCTCAGCCAAGGTAGACAGCACAACCAGGGCGTTCTTCATCGCCGGCGTCCCCGATGAAATATTAACATACAGCTCATCTTCTGGAAGCATCGTTTTCCTTATGTCCGTAATGCAGGTAATAAAATCCTGATAGAAAATTTCATGATCCTGCACATCTTTCAGGTCTTCACGAATAATCAGTTCTGTGCAGAACGAATGACCGCACATTTTCCCCAGCTCTTCCAAACAGTACAGGTAACGATTATCCCGTTTGTGATTTTCATACATTTCAAAAGACAGATACAAATACACCTTATCCGGAAGATAATGCCTGCAAATATGAAGCAGCGATCCATCCCTGTAATTTCTGATTGGATCCGAGCCTCCCACCGGCGAAAATAAAATTCTGCTCATAAATATCCCCCATTCGTTCTATATAATAATGACTTCATTTTCTTCTGTCACATCCTGCATACCATAACAGGTAACTTGTCCCTTCCCTATAATCCGGTAAACCCGAATACTGTCCTCATCTGTGGCAAATTTCCCAATCTCCTTTTGTAACTGATTATATAATTTGATAGTAAGCATCGCTTCAAATGCCGACTTTTGAATACGAAATCCATAGCCCTGTAAAAATTTTGCCAATCTATTTCTTTTTCTATCGTCTACAATGTCATAAATAATCAGCACATAAACCTTGCTTTCCTTTACTTCATCCGTATATGTATCAAAAAAATAATCTTCCAAAAAATTCCCTTCCTTTAACGTATCCATACCGGCTCATACAAGTCGAAATTATTTTCTTCTATGGCTCTCGCAAAAGAATTTACCTGCAGTTCCATTGCCCTTCGAAATGAAACAGGATATTCTACATATTTTAAATAGTGATGTTCCCGCCGCATCCGATCCTCTACCTTTTTCAAAAATATCTTCATTCCCTCTTTTGTCAAAAAAATCCCGGGCTCTTCCAGCTCCTGCATAAAATGCTCCATGAAAATCTCATGACCGTTCACCAGACTCATAACCAGGGAATCAACGATGACTGCTCGCCACTCCTCCATTAAATCACTTGCAAGAGTCGGATGTTTTTCCTTATCCTGATGGAAAAAGCCGAAATACGGATTCAGTCCCTTATTCTCTATCTTCCCGTAAATCTCATTCATTAAAAGTGAGTACCCCAGGCTCAACATGGAATTAAACGCATCCTTGGGCGGGCGTCTGCTTCTTCCCTGAAAGGAAAACTCCGGCTCAACCAGCTTCCCTAACATTTTAAAATAAACTCGCGCCGCGCTTCCCTCGTATCCCATAATCTGACTAACGGACTCACATTGCGGGAGTTTCTTCATCAGAATATTCATATGCGTGTAGGCATCTGACACATCTAAATTCCTGCTTTTTCCATACCTTTTCAAAATGACAGACTGGTTATGGATTTTACTTCTAATGATTTTCTTTGCCAGTTCCAACGCAAACTCTGTATCCGGCAGTCCCGCCTGCAATCTCTGCCGCTTCACATGAATATGCCCCGTTGACTGCAATCTTCCAAAATAACTTCCATGTTTGGAATAGTAGGAAACCGGAATCCCCCTTTTTAAACACTCCTGAATACACTGTGTTGTAATCTGGCTTCTGCCAAAAATGCTGATGCTCTCTAGTGTTTCCACCGGGATTTTTTTAACCATTCCGTCCCCGTACTTCGCAGTAATGTAATTTTCTCGTATTCCTATCTGGGCGCCATCCTCAACCATATACAAATATCCCATCCCAGCCTCCTCATTGCATGCTTGGTAAATAATATTTCCCTTTAGTTTCAAGTCAATTTTAAGACCTATCTTTTACTGATAGAATACATTTTTTCCAGCATATTGTCAATACGATTTCCCGTCCCCTTACGGGGGCTAATCTCTAAATCAAAAATGAAAAAAATAAAAATCACCCACAACGCCAATCGCTTCCGTCCCCTCTCGGGGTTTCTATTTTCTAATCGCAAATGGGAATGACAAACGAGCAATGCAAAGGGTTTCCGTCCCCTCTCGGGGTTTCTATTTTCTAATACAATGATCCTTTTAATAATAATGGTCCTTTTGACTAGTTTCCGTCCCCTCTCGGGGTTTCTATTTTCTAATCATCGAACATTGTCAATTAAATATCTTGTCAATCAAGTTTCCGTCCCCTCTCGGGGTTTCTATTTTCTAATTTGAATACATCGAAGGAGAAAGATGTGGTAATGGTTTCCGTCCCCTCTCGGGGTTTCTATTTTCTAATGCAAAGATTGCAGCGGAAATGTACAAATTTTTGGTTTCCGTCCCCTCTCGGGGTTTCTATTTTCTAATTGTCAGAAAGAAAATATCTCCAAGTCCGAGGTTGTAAGGGTTTCCGTCCCCTCTCGGGGTTTCTATTTTCTAATATGCAAGGGAACTGCCGAACAGGCAACAGCAGTTTCCGTCCCCTCTCGGGGTTTCTATTTTCTAATACTAAATTTATATGTCGGATATTTCTCTTTAACAGTTTCCGTCCCCTCTCGGGGTTTCTATTTTCTAATAAAGAATGGGCTTTTGAAAATGGAATCAAGGTTTTGTTTCCGTCCCCTCTCGGGGTTTCTATTTTCTAATCGTAAAGGGGGGCGAGAATATGCAAATAAGCAGGGTTTCCGTCCCCTCTCGGGGTTTCTATTTTCTAATAGTCATTCCCAGGTAGGATTCTTCTCCTCCTACGTGTTTCCGTCCCCTCTCGGGGTTTCTATTTTCTAATTGGATCAGCTATTTGGTAAAGATACCGTGTAGTTGGGTTTCCGTCCCCTCTCGGGGTTTCTATTTTCTAATCAAAGTATTATACTGCACAATCGACTTCGATAGGTTTCCGTCCCCTCTCGGGGTTTCTATTTTCTAATCATGAAAATTGAGTATGATAAAAAACTTTTAAGGTTTCCGTCCCCTCTCGGGGTTTCTATTTTCTAATCGTGGCGGACGCGCTGGGTATTGACAGCGTTGACGCGGTTTCCGTCCCCTCTCGGGGTTTCTATTTTCTAATCGATTAATTTTTTTGACGGAGTAACAGGGGAGACGCAGTTTCCGTCCCCTCTCGGGGTTTCTATTTTCTAATAGATTTCCGAGTTTGCGGAGGATGTTTGCGATATTCGTTTCCGTCCCCTCTCGGGGTTTCTATTTTCTAATGCTGAAAAAGATCAAGGAAATCATTGATGGAGTAGTTTCCGTCCCCTCTCGGGGTTTCTATTTTCTAATGCCGGAAACTATTATGTTGACGTCGACAGCGCTGTGTTTCCGTCCCCTCTCGGGGTTTCTATTTTCTAATAAGTAAATAAAACTGTGATAATTTAATTATAATTGTTTCCGTCCCCTCTCGGGGTTTCTATTTTCTAATCCTATCTCTGCCAGCCCTTATAGCAACTGGTCTCAAAACACATTTTGCGACGCAAAAAACAATTTGAATCTTTTTTCATTCGACAGCGCCCCTCTATCTGCCCGAACCTGCGATTTTCCGCGCTGCGCGGCAAATCTAATGTTCTTCTGCTATGGACAGCACGCACTCGCCCATCTGATACCACTGCCCCCGATATCGGGTGCCTTTCAATATATGCGGCGACACGCCAAGTATTTTATCCTCATCGTGTTTATGTTCAAAGTAAATCTCCTTTCCCTTTTTGTTTAGCAACGTATTGCGAAACACATTCTGCGCCGTCTCCAATCCCCGGTCGTGTCCCAAAAGCGGATACAGCGCTGTCTTTGTAAAAAATCCGGTTCCTCCCCCCAGCCACACAGTGTTCTTCTCCGGCCTTTTCCCATTTTCAAAATGAGAAAGATACATCGAATAATATGCCTCCCCAAACAAATTTACGGCTTCCAACAGTTGTTCTATCGTATATGGACACAATTTTTCATCTATTGTTATCCGGAATTTGATATCGCGCGCCGGTTTGACAGACTCTCTGAGAATGTTGAGCGTTCTTTGCCTTCCCTGCGGATTCTCATCCAGCTTCTGGCACAGGGTTAAATCCTCCAACGCAAAAGGTTCGCTGTCGCTGACAATCAGGCCGGAAAGGCAGTCGTTTACAGCGTTTCTTCTATCTATGCTTTTCCCTTTCCTGTCTTTCCTATCTAATGTGTGAAAAAACTGCTCCTCCAGAGCCATATTCTCTTTCCGCAGATAATTCTTCCTGCTATCATTCCTCTGCGCAGTACGATAGACCTGATTCTGCAGGGACTCTCCCGCTTTTCCTTTTTTCAGCAATTCATAGGCGAGAAGAATCGTCCGAAACATTCCCTTCAGCGCCGTGCCGGGAACATAGGGCAGACCGTAGGCGTCCTTTTGAAATTCGCATATCTGGATTGCCCCTCTCTCCTGCAGAAAATCACCGCAGTCCAATTCATAGCGAACCCACATCCGGTACACCTTTTCTTCTATTCTGTTTTCTTCAAGCCATCGTTTCAGATCTATTCTCATTACATCCCGCTGGTCAGACATGATATACCGCTCAAACGGTTTCCCCAGCCCCTTTTTCTGCAGTTCAGAATACATATGCCCCAAATCAGGAATCAATACCTTCTTTTTATTTCTCAAAAGAATATATTCTTTTTTGTTTAAATCTTTCCCGGAGCCCACAAATACAGGTCCCTTTGTATGTATTACCATATCATAGCTTTTCAGATAATTGCTCATGAGCCTCTGCACCTCCCTTTCACAGAGCATAAAAAATCGGTTTCGCGTAGCGGTACACCGGGTGGCTGCCTCCGTCTGAAACATCGTAGACGTCTCCGGAAAAACGCTTTGTAAAACATGAGCCGGAACCAAATAAATACATATCCTTTTTCTTTCTCTGCTCCTGCGCGTAGCTGTCCGATGCTATAAACCCGCCTCTCTTCCGAAGCTGGTATTTCGCGTCTGTCAGCAGCTCCGGCCACTCTTCATCCATAGGCAGAGCGCTGGTCAAAGACATATAATACCCGCCTTCCTTTTCAAAATACGAGCCATCCAGTTCCTTATTACTCTCTATCTTAAAACGCCCATACCCTGCCGAGCGCTTTCCTCCTATGCCGGAAAATGACAGTGCTTTTATCAGATTATATATCCATTTTTCATCCTCTGCGTTATTGGTCCCCACGATTACAGACAGGCCGCAGGATGAATTAAAATAATACACGCCCACATGGTAGGGGACTGTCTCGTCTTCTCCGGCAATGGAAGCCGATGTCTTCAGCACGCTCCTTCCCAGCTCTTTCAACGTATCATTTTCAGCCTTAGCGTCCAAATTTCCCTTAAGATACACATCCATTTTTTCCATAGGAATAAACTGCAGAGACTTAAACGCCTTCTTTACGGTAGAGTCCCCTGAATCGTCCGAGGATTCTACGGGAAGCATCGGCTTGGGAAGATAGTTTTCTTCACCCACAAAGGGAAACGCATCCGAAAACAGGATATCCCCCTTCTTTGCTTTCTCCAACAGCTTTTCCGCCCGGTCCGCTCCCTGCTTTAACGCCTCCATAAACAGAGCCGAAAAGAAGGTATCCGCCGAAAAAGTATTTCTGCTGTCATACAGAGAATTTCCTCCCAAATGCACGCCGACCGGAAATGTGAAACGATACATAGTATATTTCATATAGGTTTCCTCCCGCCATCACTGAAATTCTTCAAATATCTGATTGCACTGTTCTACACTTTCCGGATCTACATCTCCGATTACGGCATCTGCCTGCAGTTCCCTGAATTTTACCTTTCCGTAGCCTCTGGAGCCGCTCCCGCCAATGTAATCGTATTCCAGCAGCTTCATTCCCTCCGCGAGCACGCGCATATCCTCTAAGATATTTTCCTGCTCCGTCACCTCGTAAATAATGTCTAATGGGAATTTTGAGCCGCGAATCACGCGCTCGATCTGTCTTGGGTTTGCCACAGCAGTCAGACGGTTAATGCTGTTTTCAAATTTCACTTCTGTCAGACTCCGCACGCCTCCCTGATACAGCTCGTCGCGATTACATAAAATCATATCGGAAAACAAAAGCCTCCCTCTCGGTATGATGCCTTTTTCCCCTTTGGATGCGCCGAACAGGCGAATAATGCACTCGGCGTCTTCATTTGGTTCCACAAAACAATCCCCATTATACTTTTTGGCAAGCAGCGTGCGCATCTTCCCCTTCAGCGAGCTGCCCGGAATAATAGGAAGACCAGACCTCGCATCTTTAATCACCGGAGAGTCAACGGCGCCGATTGCCGCGAAAGCCGACGAGCCCCCGATGTGCGTCCCTGTAACAAGTTCTATCGTTCCTGTAATTTGAATTTTTCCATACATAATCTTAGTATCTCCTTCCTGTTAATCTCTTCCTCCATAATACTTGTGATAAGCAACCAATGCTTCCATGTAACTGCTGAACAACAGGTATCTGCTCTTGCTGTTACCTATTTCATCCAGGCATTTCAATATCTCCGCCTTCTCCACAAAGTCCTTCATATGTCTGGGATCCCGTCCTGCCTCATATACAAAGCGCACTCTCAGATATTGGATTTTCCCGAGAATTTCCTCACTCAACGTCTCATCCAGCGACAGGCACACTTCATTGTAAATATCCGCTGTCATCGCCAGAAGATTCCGGATCTGGGATGTTGTAATCATATCTCGGCCCATCTTATTGGGCGCCGCCAGACTCTTAATCACCTTTTCCGCCTTGTCTACATAATTTTCCTGACTCAAGATCATTTGTTTTCTTCCTCCTTCCGGTTCAAATAAACATATAAATAAATTGCTGTTACTAACTGCTTACAATCGTTTTTGCTCTGTACCCACTGATACATTTTTTTAGAAAACTCATGGTATGCCTCTCGCTTTTCCGCTGTCTGCGGCTCAATGCGCGCCAGAACATAGGCAAACCGCGCCAGATTTATTTTGTCATCCATATTCCGTATCAGTTCCAGCAAGCGGTATAAAAATGCCATCCCCCGCTCTGGCGTCCTGCTCAGATATTCTTCCAAAGCAGCAAGCTTCTCTTTCACCACCTTGCGTTCAAATTCTTCCCATGAATAGGTTGATTCCAGCAAAGTAACCGCGTTTTTCTGCGGCTGGCTTTTGGACTGCTCCTCGAGTCCTGCCACCTCGCCTGCACTGACGCGAATCGGATATCCCGCCGAATATATTCCGATTCCCGCTGAAATCGTCAGGGTATCTATGGAATATTCCTTTAACTTATGCCGGATATCCAGAGCCAGTTCGATTACATCCTTCCACGCGCCGACAATGAACAGATCGTCGCCGCCGGAATATACAATGGAAGCGTTGCGCTCCTGCGTATCCCCATGAATCGAGCGCTCCCCGTTCCTTAATATCCAATTTATATGGTGCTTAAAAAACAGAGAGAGCTGCCTTGAGAGCGTCGCCGTTCTCGAAAGCGTTGTATATTTCTCCGGAAATCCGGCCACGAAGGCATGTCCCAGATTGTCCACATCCGCACGGAGCACCGCGATACGATTGATTCCCGTCGCCTCCTTCGCGTATTTTTCCATTGTCTTTCCTTTTTGCGTATAATCTCCTACCCACAATTTGGTTGTTGCATACTTTCCTGTATAAAATTTATTTTTCCCATAGGTGCGCACAAAAAAATCTTCTTCCATTGCGGACCGCAGCTCATTCTCGCTCTGCGCCACAAGAAACCGACCGCCCGGAAGCGGAATGGACGCCTCCTGCTCCTGTTCTGTCACGGTAAAGAAATCCTGATACAGTATGCCGTCTGACATTTTTTTCAACATAGAGCAAAAGCTGCACATGCCATCCTCGTCAATTTCAGACGTTTTCTTGCAGACGCGACATTCTCTGTCGCCGCTTTTTGCCGTTTTTCGGTTTAAGTCCATAATCTGTTCTGCCGTATATCGCGCCGCCTTTTGCGCCGACAGTTTTTGGGATAAATTCCTAAATAATTCCGCATAGCTTCCTGCCGGATTATTTTCCAGATCATAGGGGCTGCACTCCACCGAATCAGCAGCAACGTATAGCGCAATATCGAAATTTTCCACAAAAAATGCGTTAAACATTTCCTGAGTGTCCCTTATGATGCCAATCGTTTCTTCCGTATTCGGCAGAAGCATATAACAGTGTCCGCCGCCAGAATATATCAGATTGGCGCGTGAAAGACTGCATCGCTCTAATATTTCGTCAATCATATGCTCCATCAAAATTTCCAGATAGAACGAACGCGCGCGCAGCGTGCGAAGAGCGTGCTTGCTGTGTATTGTATAAATAAAGCTCTGAATCCCCGAAATATCCATCGAAAAAAGACGGAACGCCTTTTTTTCATAAAATTCCTTTGCATGGAGAAACAGCTCGTCCTTATAATCGGTTATGCCCTTTTCCTGCAGATGCCCGTAAATACAACTGCTGTACGCCGCTGTCATTTTTACATGGTCATACAGAGAGATATCTGCCAGCTCATGAACCGCTGTCGATGAAGGAATATACGAAAAATACGCCTCCATTGTAGATAACAGGGAATGAATATACCCCTCCTTCCACTCTTCAATCCCCCGCATCGTATCCGATAATTCCCTGCGGATTTTCTGATAAAAGGACTGGTCGAACGGATAATCCTTTTCTGTCGGCATATTAATCCCCGCCTCATCATCCAGCGCGGCAGGATGATAGTGATACTTTGCTGAATTTCCATTCAATACGTTAAAGATACTCTGCATGGGGATTTTCGGATCAAATCCCTTTTCCTCATTTTCTGCCGCCCGCCTGTCAGATGCCGCCGCTATATTGTCTGCTATGTAAACGATATACGCCAGAGAATCTGCCTTTAATCCGGCATGCGACAAGGCGTCGCCATGATGATACCGAACACAGTTCAGGACCTCTTCATCCGACATCCCCACTTCCTCTTTTAAGAACTCATAACCGGAGACGCTGTGCTTTCGATTGTCCCCTGCGCGATAGAGTACTTTTCCCACATCGTGCAACAGCGCTCCTGTCACTAACTTGATTTCTGTATCCGTCATTGCTTATCCTCCCTCTCAACTACTTGTATGGCTCCCATGCCAAGAGCCGTCTTTATGCCGATTCCGGAAAATTCTCCATACCGGAACAATAGATGCGCCAAATTGACTAATGCCTGCGGACCATTGATCTTTATCACGACAGTCCCGATAAAAGAAGGAATTTTTACACCTTCCAGATAGTATGCCATGCTTTTTAAATCATATCTTATAATCGAGGAATAATCCGTCAGATCCTTAAGAGCCTCCTCGGACTGCATGGACTGTCCTTCTGCAAATGCGTCATATTTGCTCATCAGGCTGCGATATATCAGAGAAATATCCGGATATATCACATAGCTCCCATCTCTTTTAAACGATGTAGGAGTGACAAAACGAATATGAATATACCGGGAACCCGTTCCCAGATAATATGTATCCACTAAGCTCTGATAGCTGCTCACCGTGAGCGTCTTTTCTTTCAAATTAACCTTGCAGCTGTCATGCTTCAATTCCACGCTCTGAAAATCCTCCTTCAGCACGGGAAGAATAATGTTCTCATACGCTCTTTTGTTTAATGTGTGTATTTGCCAGATACATTTGTCGCGATTCAATAAAACATACTGGCTGTACGGCTTCAGCCCCTGTTCATGCAGTTCATCCGCATAGGGAGCATCCAGCTTCTCCATCAATACTCCGTGAAACAGCGAGCTCTTTTGATATGTGATTTTTTCCTCTGACTCCAATGTTATTCTGATTGTACTTAACATAATTCACCTTCTGCTTTCTCTGATTGCTTTCTCCGACCCCATACTACCACCTTAGCTGTCCCATAAACATCCCTCGCAACTCAAATTATCAATTTTTCATCAATGCACTCTCACCGCCGTGCTCTTTCCAAAATGATACGTGAACACCTGCGCCTTTGTCGGGAACCTCATGCCCAGTTCCCGGGCTCTCTCCATAATCTCGTCGTAGTCCAGCTCTCTGTTCTCGTTCTCTTTCTGAAGGCGCGAGTTTTCCTTCTGCAGCTCGTCAATCTCGCCCTGGAGCGAATACACCTGCCTGTCCAGCATCGTCTCCGTGTTCTGCATTGTGACCACATAAAAACAGCTTCCCACCGTGATAGCTGCTGTCGTCAGGCCGATGAGCGCGCTCCGGATCATGCGCCTTTTTCGCTTCTCTTTTTCTACGTTGATGATCTTTATCCTTTTTCCTGTATTGATAATTTGTACGGCTGTATTTCCCACCATATAATCCATTGTATTTTTCATTATATCCCTATTCCTTTAGTTTTCTGATTTGACGGCCGGCTCATCCATAGAGGACGTGGCCTCTACGATCAGTCTTGTGATGGCTCCCGATCTGCTGGTGTAATGACGCTGCGCATAATAATCGACCCGCCGGATCACATCGTCCTCCAATGTAATATTGACCCTCTTTTTCATACTTCCCCCTGTTCAAAACCTGCAAACACACGAACAGCATATTTTATACACACGAATTATCTATATTATACACACTTTATGGATAAAAAGCAACCATAAAGTGCTCATTGTAGAAAAAGGCGGTAAATGGCAATCCTCGCCCAAAAAAGGAGATTACAGGATATCGAAGACCGTGAATATCGAAAAAGCAAAACCCCGGGATGCGAAATCCCAGGGTTTTTCAGTCTGCTTTTTTATTTTCTTTTTGATTGAGACGGAACACTTTCCGAATGCTGGATTCTGACCGGATCGTGTATGTACTCTTTCCGCACTGGCTGCAGGTCCGGTCTTCTCTCTCCACCGTGTCGCCCTCAAAGGTATATCCGCAGAGCGGACATTTGTACACATAATGCTGCTTGGTCTCCATTTTGTCACTTCCTTTGTAAAAGAACTGCGCGTAACAGCGCAGTTCTCTACTTCTTACTCTCTAAGCGCGAGACGGGACTCGAACCCGCGGCCCCAACCTTGGCAAGGTTGTGCTCTACCAACTGAGCCACTCGCGCGTTATCGGCCTGTATGCCGGAAACGAATAATATTATATCACCTTTTTCTCATTCTGTCAACTTTTTAAATTTCAATTCTCAGTTTTTGAAAGCTTTTTTAAACTGTAGTTTTTTCAATTCCTCATACAGCCTGTGAACGGGAAGTCCTACCACATTATAGTAGTCCCCCTCGATTCCCTCTACATACTTGCCAAAGACGCCCTGTATGCCGTAGCCGCCCGCCTTGTCGTAGGGTTCTCCCGACTGCACATAGTCCTCGATTTCCCTCGCCGACATGGCAGCGACGCGGACCTTCGTCCCCTCCGCAAAGCTGTGATGGCTCTCTCCCTCGCCGTCCTTGACCCAGAGGGTCACGCCCGTGTATACCATGTGCGCGCCTCCCTGCAGATCGGTAATCATCCGGACCGCCTGCTCCCTGTCCTTCGGCTTGCCGAGAATTTCTCCCCGCCATGCCACCACGGTATCCGCGCCGATCACGATCCCCTCGTCAATCAGCGCGGCGACCGCAGCCGCCTTCTGGCGGGACAGCTCTATCGTCACGGCCGCGGGATCCGTGTCCGTGACGATTTCATCTGTATCCGATACCTTTATCTCAAAGGGGATGCCGAGCATCTCCATCAGCTCCCGCCGCCGCGGCGACTGGGACGCCAAAATAATCTTTAAATTTTTCATATTGTTCCCCATTCCGGAGCGTTTGCGCGCTAATATTTACGAAAAATACTTCACGCCGCTGAGGAAGATCTTCTGATCCTGCTCGCCGTAAATATTGACCGCAACGCCATCTCCCCGGCGCTCCGAGTGCGCCATCTTGCCGAGCACCCGCCCGTCCGGACTGGTAATTCCCTCAATCGCGCAATAAGAGCCGTTGGGATTGAAGTCCTCGTCCATCGTCGGATTCCCGTCAATGTCCACATACTGGGTAGCCACCTGTCCATTCTCAAAGAGCTTCTGAATCCACTCGTCATTGGCCACAAACCGTCCCTCGCCGTGAGAGGCGGGAACCGCGTACACGCCGCCCAGCTCCGCTCCCTGCAGCCAGGGGGACTTATTGGTAACGACTTTGAGGTATACCGACTTGGAAATATGTCTTCCGATGCTGTTGGTCGTAAGCGTCGGCGAATCCTCCGTCTGCGTCGTGATCTTTCCATACGGAACCAGTCCCAGCTTGATCAGCGCCTGGAATCCGTTGCAAATCCCCAGCGCCAGGCCGTCCCTCTGATCCAACAGCTCATGCACCGCCTCCTGAATCCGCTCGTTGCGGAATACCGAGGTGATGAATTTGGCGGAGCCATCCGGCTCGTCTCCGGCGCTGAAACCGCCGGCAAACATGAGAATCTGGGAACCGCGGATTGCCTTTTCAAATGCCGCCACGCTGTCCGTAATATTCTGCTCCGTCATATTTTTAAATACAAGGCTCTCGGTGTCGGCGCCCGCCTTCCGGAACGAAATCATCGTGTCGTACTCGCAGTTCGTTCCCGGGAATACCGGAATAAATACCTTCGGCCTCGCCACCTTGTGCCTGCACACATAAACATCCTTTGTATCGTAGAGCTTTGTCTCGATATTTACATTCTTCACGCCGGATCTTGTGGGAAATACCTTCTCCAGCGTGCCGGTCCATGCCGCAAGCGCCTCGTCCATGGAAACCTTCTCGTCCCCGCAGACAAATGCCGCCTCATTAAGCACTTTTCCGAACCGGTCGTAGACAACGCCCGCCTCGTCAAGCTTTAACAGGTCGGATTCTGAAATCTCCGCCACAATCTCGCCGTAAGCGGGAACAAAATAGGATGCCTTGTCCCGATTGCCGCACAGCTCCACGCCGAGCTTGTTTCCAAACGCCATCTTGGCGACAGCATCCGCCAGCCCGTTTCCATCCAGCGCATACGCCGAGCAGATCACGCCCTCTCTCATAAGGCCGGTAATCTTCTCGTACTGTCCCATGATAAACGGATAATCCGGCAGGTCGTACTCGTCTTTCTGAATCGGGAATCTCACGAGGATATTGCCCGCCTTTTTCAGCTCTCCCGTCACCACGTCGGAAAGCTTTGCCACATCTACCGCGAAGGAACAGAGGGTAGGCGGCACGTCTATATCGTTAAAGGTCCCGGACATGCTGTCCTTTCCGCCGATGGAAGGCAGCCCCAGCTTGATCTGGGCGTCATAGGCTCCGAGCAGAGCCGCCATCGGCTCGCCCCAGCGCTTGGGATCCTCTGTCATGCGCTTAAAATATTCCTGGAATGTAAAGCGGATTTTCCGGTAATCGCCGCCCGCCGCTACAATCTTCGCCACCGATGTGAGAATCGCGTACTCCGCTCCGTGGTACGGGCTCCAGCTCATGAGATACGGATCCATTCCGTAGCTCATCATCGTCACGGTGTCGCAGTCGCCGTCCAGTACCGGCAGCTTGGCCGTCATCGCCTGTACCGGCGTCAGCTGGTACTTTCCGCCATAGGGCATCGTGACCGTGCAGGCTCCGATGGAGCTGTCAAACATCTCCACAAGTCCCTTTTTCGAGCAGGCATTGAGGCTGGAAAGCTCCGCCAAAAATGCGTCATGAAAGCTTTTTACCTCTTCCTTTTTATCTAAGTAGCTGTCCTTTTTCTCGGGAATCGTGACAACCACGTCCGTCTCCTGATGGGCGCCGTTCGTATCCAGAAAAGCACGGGAAATGTTTACAATTTCCTTGCCCCTCCACTTCAGGATAAGCCGCGGGGATTCCGTCACCACGGCCACGCAGACCGCCTCCAGGTTCTCCTCCTCGGCATAGGCCAACATCTGGTCGGCGTCCTTCGGATCCACCACGACCGCCATGCGCTCCTGGGACTCCGAGATGGACAGCTCCGTGCCGTCCAGTCCGGCATACTTTTTCGGCACCTTGTCAAGGTCCACTGTCAGACCGTCCGCCAGCTCTCCGATTGCCACCGACACGCCGCCGGCTCCAAAGTCGTTGCACTTCTTGATCAGGCGGCTGACCTCTTCCCGCCGGAACAGTCTCTGAATCTTGCGCTCGGTCGGCGCGTTTCCCTTCTGGACCTCTGCCCCGCAGGTGTCAATAGAAGCGGTATTGTGCGCCTTAGAGGAACCCGTGGCGCCGCCGCAGCCGTCCCTTCCGGTGCGACCGCCGAGGAGAATAATGATATCCCCCGGATCGGATGTCTCGCGGATTACATTCTTTCTGGGAGCCGCTCCCATCACGGCGCCGATCTCCAGTCTCTTCGCCACGTAGTTGGGATGATAGATCTCGTCTACCAGCCCGGTGGCAAGACCGATCTGATTGCCGTAGGAGCTGTATCCCTTTGCCGCTCCGGTCACGATTTTCCTCTGAGCCAGCTTGCCCTCCAGCGTATCCTTCAGCGACCGGGTCGGATCGGCCGCTCCGGTCACGCGCATGGCCTGATATACATAGCCGCGGCCGGACAGCGGATCTCTGATGGCTCCGCCCAGACAGGTGGCCGCGCCGCCGAACGGCTCGATTTCGGTGGGGTGGTTGTGCGTCTCATTTTTGAAAAATACAAG
>CANPZR010000033.1 GCA_947589175.1 uncultured Lachnospiraceae bacterium
CGCCCCAGCTTATTCCCCGTGTGCACGCGCCCCCGGATAAAATAGGGGCTGGCCAAAAGCCCGTTTACCTCCGAGAGATTTCCCGCGATCAACAGCTTTCGGATTCTCGTGCTGCTGATAATCTCCCCGCCCTCTCTCAATTTGTCAAATACAGCAACCGAATAACCGTCGAAATAACCATCGGAATAACCATTGGAATAATTATTTGAATCGCTATTTTTGGCCCCCATCTGCTGCAGCAGACGGACGTCCCCCGCCCGGTTGTGCCCGAAGCGGAAATCCGCGCCCACTACGACTTTTCTCGCGTCGCAGCGCCTCACCAGAATTTCCTCCACAAATTCCTCCGGCTCCATCCGCATAAAGGCCTCCGTCACCGGCGCGGCAATAAAGATGTCCACGCCCAGGCTCTCCGCCAGGGACAGCTTTTCCTCATAGGAGTAAATACATTTTCCGGAACCGGGGAATAAAAAGGTAAACATGACCACCGTCAGACCGCTTTTTTTAGCCTCTGTGAGCAGCAGACGGTGTCCCTTGTGGATTCCGTCGAACTTGCCGATACACACGGCGGTGCCGTTCAGTTTGAAATTTAAGTCGGTTATAATCTTCATTCTCTGGTTCCTCTATTCATGAAACATCTTCACAACGTGGAAGGCGTTCTCCTTTTTTACATACCGGTACAGGGCGTAAAAATCCCCGTCCGGGCCGTACACTCTCACCTGCTCCCCATCCGCAGGCAAAACATCACATGATAACAAGCTGCGCGGTATCACGTTCCCATTTTTCAATAATTTCAGCGCTGCCTCCTCCGCCCGCACCGGGCGGTACTCATCAAACAGGCGGTCCACCGGAATCAGAATCTCCTCCGCCCCCGAGCGTCCCACGATTTCCTCGATTTCAGAGAGAGTTTTTGCCTGCTCCAGCGAAAAATTCCCCACGCGCGTCCGCACCAGGCTTTTCATGGCCGCGCCGCACCCCAGCCGCTCGCCCATGTCATGGCAGATTGTGCGGATATAGGTGCCCTTCGAACAGGCCGCCTCCATAGTAAAGGTTTCCTCCTCCGGGCTAAAATCCGTGATTTTCAGGCTGTGAATCGTCACAGGCCTCGGCTTTCTCTCGACCTGCTGTCCCTTTCTCGCCAGCTCGTAGAGCCTTTTTCCGTTCACCTTGACTGCGGAGTACATGGGCGGAATCTGCAAAATATCACCGACAAATGATGCCGCTGTCTCCCGTAGCTGCTCCTCCGTGACCGACACGCTCCGCCGCGAGAGGACCTCTCCCGTCAGATCCTGCGTGTCCGTGGTGACGCCTAACTTCGCCTCCGCCACATAGGTTTTGTCCCGGTCCGTCAGAAGATCGCACACCTTCGTGGCCCTGCCCACGCACACAGGCAGCACCCCGGTCGCGTCCGGATCCAGTGTCCCCGTGTGCCCGATTTTTTTCATGTGAAGGATTCCCCGCAGCTTTGCCACCACGTCGTGGGAGGTAAATCCCTTTTCCTTATTTACAATAATGATTCCATTCATTCCTTCACCGCATCGCTCTCCGGCTGTTCGTCCTGCGCTTTCAGCTGCTGCTCGATGTGGAGCGTCAGGTTGTTGATCACGTCAAAAGCCGCTCCCTTAATCGTGCAGCCCGCCGCCTTCACATGGCCGCCGCCGCCAAAATAAGTACAGATTTTGCTGACGTCCACAATATCGTTGGATCGCATGCTGACCTTGTACTCGCCCGGCTCGCGCTCGTCGAGCAGAATCGCCACCTCGATTCCCTCCGTCGTCCGAAGCTGGTCGATCACGCCGTCGAGGTCGCCCCCGCCCGCGTCATAAAAATCGAGCACGCTTCTTCTCACCACGGAGAAAATGCATCGGCCATCTAAAATCCGCACGCTCTCCATCAGGCAGCGCCCCATAATCTGAAGCTGCTTGTAGGATTTCATGTAAAAACTTCCGTCTATGATTTTTCCAAAAGGAATTCCCTTTGCCATGAGATTGGCGGCAATCCGCATCGTCTCCGGCGATGTACAATTATGCTTGAATACTCCGGTGTCGTGGACAATGCCGGTGTAGATGGCACAGGCCACCCCGTAGGAAATTTTTTCATCTTCCATCTGCGTGTACAAAATTTCGCAGGTAGAGCTCTTTTCCGGCATCACCAGATTCTCATTTCCAAACATCGTATTGGTCACATGATGATCCACGCAGTACACAAAGCCCGCGCGCTTCATAATGTCCTCCGCCTGTCCCAGCCGGTCCACGTCCCCGCAGTCCAGCGCGATAAACAAATCGTATTTCTCGCCCTTATCCGCGCGACAGACCTCATTCCGGGCCTCATCGTCCCGCAGATAGGAAAAACAATCCGGGATTTTAGTCAGGTACACCGTGACCTTTTTGTCCGGAAAATTTTCCCTTATATATCGATACAGTCCCATGCAGGCGCCGATGCAGTCGCCGTCCGGGCGGATGTGTCCGCCGATGGCGATGGTAGAAGCGCCCTTTACTGTCTCCATTAAATTTTTCATAGCTGCACTAACATCTCCTCAAATGAATTAACTCTGCTCTCTATTCTGTCTCTGTTGTACCTCATCTATTTTTTTGGACATCTCCACGCCGTACTCGATGGAGTGATCCAGCACGAATGTCAGCTCCGGCGTATAGCGCAGATTCATCCGCGACGCGAGCTGATGACGGGCGAACGACGCGCTCTTTTTCAGCCCTTCCATAGTCTTTTCGCGGGTCTCGTCGTCTCCCATGACGCTGACATAGATCTTGGCATATTTCAGATCCGGCGTCACCTCCGCCGCTGTGACGGACGTCATCGGGTCGATGCGAGGATCTTTTAAGTCCTCCCGCAGGATCATGCTCATCTCCCGGAGCACCTCGCTGTTAATTCGGATATTTTTCACGCTGTTTTTTCTCATTACCTCGGAACCTCCACCATTTTATAGCACTCGATCTGGTCTTCTTCCTGTATGTCGTTAAATCCGGCAAATACAAGACCGCACTCATATCCGGCGCTGACTTCCTTCACGTCGTCCTTAAACCGCTTCAAGCTGGCCAGGTCGCCCTCGAAAATCTGCTCGCCCTCGCGGGTAATGCGGGCGCGGCAGCCCCTCTCGATCTTGCCGTCTAACACATAAGAACCGGCAATCGTTCCCACGCCGGACGCCTTGAATATCTGGCGCACCTCCGCGTGAGCGATGACTCTCTCCTCGTAAATCGGCTCCAGCATACCCTTCATGGCCGCCTCGATATCCTCGATCGCGTCGTAAATGACACGGTACAGACGAACGTCCACGTTCTCTCTGTCCGCCGTCTCCTTTGCCATATTGTCCAGACGAACATTGAATCCGATGATAATGGCGTTGGAGGCGCTGGCCAGGCTCACGTCGGACTCGTTGATCGCGCCCACGCCGCCGTGAATCACTCGGACGGCAACCTCCTCGTTGCTCAGCTTCAGAAGGCTCTGCTTTACGGCCTCCACGGAGCCCTGTACGTCCGCCTTGATAATCAGGTTCAGATCCTTGACGTTGCCCGCCTGAATCTGGCTGAACAGGCCGTCTAAGGACAGCTTCTTCGACTTGGTTTCCTCTAACAGTTTATCCTTGCCCTGGTCTACATATGCCTGGGAAATCTGTTTTGCCTCCTTGTCGCTGTCAGTTGCCACGAAAATCTCTCCCGCGTCCGGAACTCCGTTGAGTCCAAGGATTTCTACCGGTGTAGAAGGTTTCGCCAGCTTCACGCGCTCTCCCCGGTGGTCGAGCATGGCGCGGACCTTTCCGTAGGCCGTGCCGATGGCGATATGATCCCCGATGTTGAGCGTACCCTTCTGTACCAGCACGGTCGCAACCGGGCCGCGGCCCTTATCCAGCCTCGCCTCGATGACGATACCGCGGGCGCGCCGCTTGTCATTTGCCTTTAATTCGAGCACATCCGCCGTCAGGACAATCATCTCCAGCAGATTTTCAATACCCTCTTTGGTGTGGGCCGATACCGGACAGAACACGGTGCTTCCGCCCCACTCCTCAGGAATCAGCTCGTACTCCGACAGCTCCTGCTTCACGCGGTCGATGTTGGCTCCCTCTTTGTCAATCTTGTTGATGGCGACAATAATCTCTACTCCCGCCGCCTTCGCGTGGTTGATGGCCTCCACGGTCTGCGGCATCACGCCGTCGTCCGCTGCCACAACTAACACCGCGATATCTGTGGACTGGGCGCCGCGCATACGCATAGAGGTAAATGCCTCGTGTCCCGGCGTATCCAGAAATGTAATCTTCCCTCCGTTGATCCGGACCACATAGGCGCCGATGTGCTGGGTGATGCCGCCCGCCTCGTGCTCGGTCACATCCGTCTGGCGGATTGCGTCCAGAAGAGATGTCTTTCCGTGATCGACGTGTCCCATTACGCAGACAACCGGCGGACGCTTCTTCATCTTGCTCTCGTCCTCTTCTTCCTCTTTCAGAAGCTCTGCCACCATATCCACTTTTTCTTCCAGCTCGGCGATGATGTCAAAGCTCAGCGCGATCTCCTCGGCCTCGTCGAAGGAAATCTCCTGGTTGAGCGAAACCATCTGTCCCTGTAAGAATAATTTCTTCACAAGGGCGGAGGCCGGCATTTTCATCTTCTCCGCCAGCTCCCGGATTGTCAGGGACTCCGGAATCGTAATCTGCTTGATATCCTCCTCCGGCTCGTGCTTCACCGGCTCCGGCTTGATGAATGCTCCCTTCCTGTTCGGATCCTTTTTGGACCGAATCCGGTTCATCTCCTCCTTGCTGCTCTTGCGGTAACCGCCCTGCTTTGCGTTGCGGTCCTCCTTCTTGCGGTTGTTCCGGTTGCTGCGGGAATTCTTCTGCTCCTGCTTGATTCCGTCAAATCCGCTCTGGGACTTCTCAAACCGCTCAAATACACGGTCACCGCCGCGGCCACGATTGTTCCTGTTGTTGCGGCCACCGTCATTGCGATTGCCACCGCCCTGACCCTGTCCGCGATTGTCTCGGTTATCTCGATTATCACGGCCCTGACCTCTATTATCCCGACCCTGGCCTTGGCTGCGGTTATCTCGGCCCTGACCGTCATGGCTCCGGTTATCACGGTTCCCGCGATTACCACGGCCGTCGCGGCTGTCGCGGCTGTCGTGACTACGATTGCTGCCCTGGCTGCCTTTCCTCTGTGCGTCCGCACCGCCACTGACCGGCTTATTCTCCGATTTTGCCGCCGTCTCCTTCTTCGTCTCAGGCGCAGCAGACGCCGCACCTTTCTCCGGCGTCCTGGAAGCGCTCACCTTCTCTCCAGCAGATTTTATCTGCTGTGTAGATTTTATCTGCTGTGCGGATGTAGATGTCATCTGCTGTTCCTGCACCTGCTGCGAATCTTGCTGCGTCTGCTGCAGTTGCTGCGAATTTTGCTGCGGCTGCTGCAGTTGCTGCGAATTTTGCTGCAATTTTTGCTGCAGTTTTTGCTGCGATTTTTGCTGCGTCTGCTGCGATTTCTGCTGCAGTTTCTCCGCTTTCGCAGCAGCCGCCTGCTCTCTCTCCGCCGCCTTTTTCTGCATAAAGTTTTTCATAAGAAAAGCAATCGCCGCGTCCTCGATGTTGCTGTTGGCGCCCTTGACCTCAAATCCGTTCTCGTTCAAATATTTGACCAGGTCGCCGCTCTTGATGCTCTTATCCTGCTGCTGCATGCTCCTCGCTATTTCATATATTTTCATTTTTGCCATATTATGTTACCTCCAGATCTAAATTCTTTCCTATAGACACTGCAAATCCTTTATCTGTAACTGCCAGAGAGGCTCTGAACTGCTTGCCGATGGCATTCCCCAGAATCTCTCTGTCCCCGAACTGTACACAGGGCACTTTGTAAAAATGACAGGAATCTGTAAACTTCTTTTTGGTATTGTCTGACGCATCCCCGGCTATCAGCACCAGCCTGGCGTGTCCGTCCCGGATTGCCTTCTCCGTCATGAACTCCCCGCTCACCACGCATCCGGCTTTCGCCGCCATTCCCAGACTCCCCAGAACCTTTTTACTCTGTATCATAAAACTGCCTTTCTAACTCATCATAAATTTCATCCGGGATGGCGGCTTTAAACGACCGTCCGAGAGCTCCGCTCTTTCTCGCCCTCTGCAAACACTCCTCTTTGTCGCACAAATACGCTCCTCTTCCATTCATTCGACCCGTGCGGTCCAGCGCAATCTGGCCCTCCGGCGTCCTCACAATGCGGATCAGCTGCTTTTTCTCCCGGATTTCCCGGCAGCCAATACACTGTCTTTCCGGTTTTTTTCTGGTCTGCATACAGCCACCTCTCTCTCATTCCCTTCAGATCAGAACATCTGAGATTCGCTCTTGATGTCGATCTTGTATCCCGTAAGCCTTGCCGCCAGTCTCGCGTTCTGCCCCTCCTTGCCGATGGCCAGCGAGAGCTGAAAGTCCGGCACAATGACCTGCGCGCTCTTTTCCTCCGGATCTACCTGGACCGACAGAACCCGGGACGGGCTGAGCGCGTGCTCGATAAACACAGCCGGATCCTCGCTCCACTCCACAATATCAATTTTCTCGCCCCGCAGCTCTTCTACCACGGCGTTGACGCGGATTCCGTTCATGCCCACGCAGGCTCCCACGGCGTCCACATCCGGGTTGTTGCTGTACACGGCAATCTTAGACCGGGAGCCGGCCTCCCTCGACACATTTTTAATCTCCACTACGCCGCTCTGAATCTCGGCCACCTCGGCCTCGAACAGCCGCTTCACAAGCTCCGGGTGGGTGCGGGAAATAATAATCCGCGGCCCCCTGGTCGTATCCTTTACCTCCATGACATAGAGCTTGATTCTCTCCTGCGGCGCGAACTGCTCCGTCGCCACCTGCTCCTGCGAGGTCAAAATCGCATCGATCTTACCCAGATTAATATTGTAATTGCCATTGCTGTATCGCTGCACCGTTCCTGTCACGATGTCGCGCTCTTTCATGTAATACTGGTCGTAGAGAACCTTTCTCTCCTCCTCGCGGATTTTCTGCACCACGACCTGTTTGGCCTTCTGCGCCGCGATGCGCCCGAAATTCTTCGGCGTCACCTCAAAGCTGATGATGTCCCCCAGCGCGCTGCCCGGGTGCTTCACCTCCGCCTCGGTCAGCGAGAGCTGCAGCATCGGATCCTCCACTTCCTCCACGACCTCTTTGTCCTGGAATACATGGAATTCGCCCGTCTCCCGATCCAGATTGACGCGGATATTGTCCGACTTGCCGAACTGGTTCTTGCAGGCGGCTAACAGCGAATTTTCAATGGCCTCTAACAAAATCTCCTTGCTTATGTCCTTTTCCTTCTCAATGGCGTTTAATGCCTCGATCAGCTCTGGATTTCCCTTCTGTGCTACTGTCTTTTTCATTTTCCCTTGTCCTCCAATCGTTTAAATACTAAAATTCGATATATTTGCGGATCAGCGCAATGTCCTTGATCTTAAAATCCATCTCGTTCTCGTCCATGGCGAGCGTGATAATCCCCTCATCCTCTTTATATGTTTTGAGAACGCCTACAAATTCTTTGTCGGAGAATTTCTTCCCATCTTCCTCCCACGTCACGGGCGAAAACAGCTTGACTTCGACGTCCTCCCCCAGATTTCTCACAAAATCCTTCGCCTTCTTAAAGGGGCGCAGCAGTCCCGGCGAGCTCACCTCCAGAATGTAGGACTCCGAGATAAAATCCTCCCGATCCAGCAGATCGCTAAGCTCGCGGTTCACCTCCGTCAGATTGTCGATTGTGATGCCGCCCTCCTTGTCGATGTAGGCACGCAGATGCCAGTTTCCCGCCTCCTTCACGAACTCCACGTCCACCAGCTCGTACTGGCAGCGCTCCATGATCGGAGCCAGAAGCTCCTCCGTGCGCCTCTCATAATCCTGATATTTTCCCAAACAAAGACCTCTTTTCCTAAAACACAAAAATAATGAGTGGACCCGACGTCCACTCACAATCATTAACAGTATCAATACGGTAAGTATAGCACTAAAAAACACAAAATGCAAGCATTTTTTACTAAAAAATAGGCTTTTAAAAAATTTTTCCTGTAAGAAAAAAAATTTTTCCTGTAAGAAAAAAAATTTTTCCTGTAAGAAAAAAAATTTTTCCTGTAAGAAAAAAAATTTTTCCTGTAAGAAAAAATTAAGAATTTATTGACAAAAAAGTATAGTATTCCAAAATCGCAGGGTATATAATGACAGGGATGTCAAACCGTATTTTAACTCTTGATGTCATGAAGAATTCAAAAAAATTTTCAAGGGAAGGGTGAAAAAAAAAATGAAGCATTTTTCAAAGAAGCATTTTATCGTGATAATTTCCGCGGTCATAATTTTTACGGCAGCGATTTTTGCCGCGGCAAAAACCGGCATTTTTTCTCAGGATTCAGATCGTTCTGACCAGCCCGCGGCAGAAAAAAACGCCGCGGACGATTCGGGAAACGCCCCGTCTGGGGATCAGCGGCTGCTGGCGGAGCACTACGATATGAAATTAAAGCTGGACACCGAAAAAAATGTCCTGAGCGGCACGGTCACAATCGACCTGAACAATCAGACGGAGGACACTTTTACGAAAATCTGCCTGAAAAATCCCTCGATTTCCTTTTTGGAACTGAAAGAGCCCCTCGCGCCCCGCTCCAAAACCCAGGTGCAGGTTCCCTGCAACCTCAAATTTTCCAAAAAGGCAGGGCGATTTGGATACCACAAAGAGGGGCGCCGCAAGACATACCAACTGGGATTCTGCCTCCCCGCCCTCTCCATGTACAAGCAGGGGGAATGGGACACCCATCCAAACAGACCGGACAGCGAGGCCAATTTCAGCCGGGTCTCCGACTACGATATTGAGCTGGAGACCCCCGCGGATTATACGGTCGTTGCCAGCGGGACCGAGGACCGGTCCGTACAGGGCGACCGCGCCGTCACCCGCATTTCCGCCCGCAGCATGCGGGATATAGCGATCGTCGCGTCCAATTACATAGCGCCGGAAACTATACAAACGGAGGACGGCGTCTCCATCCGCTGCTGGAATCTGGATTACAAGGGGATGGACGAATATAACCAGTTCACCCTGGACGCCGCCAGGGATTCCCTGCACCTGTACAGTGAAACCTTTGGAAAATATCCTTATGAGGAGCTGGATGTGGTACAGGGCTTTTTGGGAGATGATGTCGGCGGAATGGAATATCCGGGCCTTGTCATGATTTCTCTTCCCGATGTAAGGGATCTCCGCGAGCTGCCTCACGATGGAATCCATAAATACATCGATTATTCAAGATTGTGCTGCGTCGTTGCCCATGAAGTGGCGCATCAGTGGTTCTGCGTTACCGTCGGAAGCGACCCCTTTCAAGAGCCCTGGCTGGATGAAGGGCTTTCGAAATACTGCGAGGATGTCCTGTATCCGCAATCCCGGATGGACAGTATAAAAAAAGCCATGGAGGCCGACAAAAAAAGCTACCCGGATCATATATTTCCCGCCGGGTCGGACAAAAAAGAATTTCAAAACGATATGAACATGGCGATAGAGCAAATTGTGGGAAAAGGCCCCTACTATATCAATAAACCGGTCTCCGAATACGAGGAGGACGACTACAGCTCCTACGTCTATGACGGCGGAACATACTTTCTTTATGAGCTGGAACAAGCGCTGGGCAGCGATACCTTTTACTCCATGATGAGGGAATACTACCAGAAATTTTATCTGAAGGAAGCCACCGGACAGGACCTCGTGGCCCTCATGAAACAGTACGGCGCGCCCGATTCACTGATCGAACGATATATAGAGAGCTGACCAGGCTCTCTTTATCGTTTGAAAAGGGTCTCATAAAATGAAACATATTTGTCCGCGACACATACAATCCACGCTTCTCTTGACTTCGGAATCCGCCGGATATTCAGCGGCCACATATGGCACCATATAACATGCTGTATCTTTTCGTTGACGTCAAAGTAGTGTTTTGCGTTGAGACACGCTCTCTCAGCATGTATAAAACCATGGCGCCGATGGCTGCCATCATCCTCCTCGTGCCAGTCATACAGATAAAAGTCATGGAGCAGCGCTCCTTTTAACAATGTATCCATGTCAGAATTTAAATGCAGGATCCTGTTTATTTTGTAGCTCTGCTCCACCACGCTTTCACAATGCTCGTAAGTAGAAACACAGCCGTGCTGCTGAAAATGCTTCATTTTCTGAACATGGCAATCTGATATTATTTCGGAAAGTGTTCTTTCTATTATTTCATTCATATATCTGTTCTATCCTATTCCTGCATGGCAGCCATCTATACTGCTACGTCAATACTCTCTGTTTGCTGTTACATCAATCAAAAAATGCCATATTGGAAAATGGATGATATTCAAAAGAATAATCATCTGCACACAACCATCCCTTTTTCCCATTTTTCATCTTAAACATCACAAAAATCTGGGAATCTGACAGAATATACGCTTTTTGCGGATAACATTTTACGCCTTTCTTCACCACAAATGTGTCGGCGCTTTTGTCTGGATTGACATAAAATCGGGTCTCTCCAGCTGTCTTCAAGCCTTTATCTTTTCCCATACTCCCCGAACCCGATGTGTATGTCTCATAAAATTCAAATGTCCGTTTTGAAACTTGTTCTACCTCACCATTTTTCAATCGATATACAACCTTATCAATGTGATTTCCTATCAAAGAATCTACCTGCAACGCGCGATCCTCCGCAACAGTAAAACGCCCTTTTCCATTGGTAGAAACTATCCGTCCACATCTTTGATAATATGCAAACTCATCCCAATTTTCGGGGGAGTCTTCTTTCATTTTCCACACTTTCACAATATGTCCTTTTCTATACTCATACAAAGCCGAATAAAGTATATCTTGACTCCATGCCATATTATATACCCAAAGATTCATTGCATGATCCTTCTTATCAACATCCAAAACTTGCACAAACCAGCCTTGGTCGGTCCAGACATTATTAATATTCAATCGTTTTTTTCCGTTTATCTTTATACTAAGCGCCTCTTCATATTTTTTGCTCGGGCAAATATGATAAGAAATTGTCTCCTTCTTCCCTTTCCTATCTAAGTTGATTTTATATTCCTGATCTGGTTTCAAATTCATAACACTCTTTGCCTGCGCTTCCGTCCGTCCTGCATTTCCAAAAAGCAGGAATAAAAGTATCATACTAATAACAAACAACCCTTTTTTTATTTTCATCTCAATCTCCATTCTGGGGAAAATCCCCTGTTATCCTTGCCACTTGCCTGTATATTTGACATAAGCTTTTGGATAGATCTCCTGAATATGCGTTAACGCCCTTTGAGCTTCTTCATTAGAAGAGTACACTCCAGCCGTAACAACATACCATTTTGTTTTATTCAAATTGCTCCAATCCGTAGTCACAACTATTTGAGGATCCAAGCCTTTTTGTGATAGCTCATCGGCATCTATCTGTGCTTCTGCCCTGGTTTCCGAAGCTGTACACCATATTCCATAAAAAGGCTTGTGCTCTACCGGTGTCTCTAGCTCCGGCTTCGTCGGTTCTGTCTGATTTTCCTCCGGCGTCGGCTCAATCGTCGCCGTAGGCTCCGAAATCTCCGTTGCACTCGGAGCTAACGTGGATTCCGCAGGCGCATCACTTTCCATATCAGCAGAAGAAGAAGGTGTTCCCATAACAGCAGGCGAAGTTGCAGACTCTTTTTTTCCTTCTGTTCCCACACCAGCCTCATTCCCGATGAGAAGCCAGATTGCCGCAGCGGCTACCCCAAAAATTAAGAAAACAAGAATGATGATTACTGCTATCATCGCTGTCTTCTTCTTTTTTCTTGCCGCAGACATTCTGCTTTGGTCCGATACTGTCACAGAGCCTCTTCCGCTCACAGCCGCTCCGCAATATGTACAGAACTTCATTCCATCACGAATCTCTTTTCCGCATTTAGAGCAAAACATACTCAGTCCTCCATCTAAAGTCCACAATCTGTACAGAACTTTGCCATTTCCATCTCCTCTTAAAACTACTTTACTTACTCTCTCCCCCTTCCTTCCCGATGCTCCGCGCCTTTTTCACCGCCCGGATTCCCATGAAAATCAGCAGCGCATATAGAATATAGGACACGCCCAGATGCCATGTGAAATACACTCTCCCCACTCGGATAAAGCTGCGGATGTCTACCGACAGACACACGATTACGCAGATAAAGCTCACCATCGCGTTGCGGATATACGCTCTCTTTTCTCTTTCTCTTGAATCCATCAAAATAACCTCCCTCAATTTTCATTTTCATGAGCATATGCCAAAACAGCCTGCCGCTACACGCGTCAGGCTGTTCATCCAGTGAAGTAGTCCGTAGGGGAATCGAACCCCTGTTTCTGCCGTGAGAGGGCAGCGTCTTAGCCGCTTGACCAACGGACCATCAACAATGGATATGATACTACAAATTGAAACAAAATGCAAGCACTTTTTTTGAAATATGCAAAATTTTTTTAAATAAAGTCCAAAAGAGACATCTGATCGTTCAGCGGCAGGTTCCCGAGAAGCCCCATCTCCCGCATTTTATCCACGATTGTGCCGGTGACCTTGCACCGGTTCTTAAAGTTCTCGCAGGAGGTAAAGGGGCCGTCCTTTACGGCGTCCACGACGCCCTCCGCCGCCTTGTCACCCATGCCGTCGATGCTGTTGAGCGAGGGCATGATTTTCCCGTCCACGATCTGGAAATTCTTCGCCTGGGCGGTAAAGATGTCAATGGGCGTAAACTCGTATCCTCTGGCGTACATCTCCTGCACGATCTTCATATCCCCGTAAGCCGCCTGGTCCTTGGCGGATAGCTCGTTCATACGCCTCTTATAATCCTTCATGGTCTCCTCGAGTCGCTCTTTTCCCTGGCACATAATCTCATAGTCGAACGCCTTGGCGCGGATGCTGAAAAAGGCGGCGTAATAGGCCAACGGGTAATACACCTTGAAATAGGCGATGCGGAACGCCATCATGACGTATGCCACCGCGTGGGCCTTCGGAAACATGTACTTGATTTTCTTGCACGACTCGATGTACCACGGCTCCACGCCCGCCTCGGTCATCGCCTTCTCCATCTCCGGCGTCAGGCCCTTGCCCTTCCGGACGCTCTCCATAATTTTAAACGCCTGCCCGTTCTCCACGCCGGTGTGAATGAGGTAGGTCATGATGTCGTCTCTGGTACAGATAGCGGTGGACAGGGTGCAGTCGCCCCTCGCGATGTAGTACTGCGCGTTGTTCAGCCACACGTCCGTCCCGTGCGACAGGCCGGAAATCCGCACTAAGTCCGAGAAATTCTTCGGCTTTGTGTCCCGGAGCATCTGCATGACAAATTCCGTGCCAAATTCCGGGATTCCAAGGCTCCCCAGATCGCAGTCCGGCAAGGCGTCCGGCGGAAGCTCTAAGGCGCTTGTGTCCGCAAAGAGCGACAGCACCTTCGGATCGTCGAGGCTGATGCCCTTGGCGTCCACTCCTGTGATATCCTCCAGCATACGGATCATCGTGGGATCATCGTGCCCAAGTATGTCCAGCTTTAAGAGGTTGTGGTCGATGGAGTGATAGTCAAAATGCGTCGTGATAATGGCCGTATCCATGTCGTTCGCCGGGTGCTGCACCGGAGTAAAGGTGTAAATGTCCCATCCCATCGGCAGCACCACGATGCCGCCGGGGTGCTGTCCCGTGGCGCGCCGGACGCCCACGCAGCCCTCGATCAGGCGCTCAATCTCCTCGTTGCGCTTGTGGATTCCCTGCTCCTCGTAAAATTTCTTCACATAGCCGTAGGCGGTCTTGTCCGCCAGCGTGCCGATGGTGCCGGCGCGGAACGTCTGCCCCGCCCCGAAAATGACCTCGGTGTAGTTGTGCGCCTTGCTCTGGTACTCCCCGGAAAAGTTCAGGTCGATATCCGGCTCCTTGTCCCCGTAAAATCCGAGAAATGTCTCGAAGGGAATATCGTGCCCGTCCCGCACCAGAGGCTCCCCGCACACCGGACAGTCGCGCGGCGGCATATCGTACCCGGAGCTGCCCGCGAACGCCTTCACCTGCTCGGAGTCAAAATCCGAGTAGTGGCATTTTTTACAGTAATAATGGGCTGGCAGCGGATTTACCTCCGTGATTCCGGACATCGTGGCCACAAAGGAGGAGCCGACCGAGCCACGGGAGCCCACCAGATAGCCGTCCTCGTTGGATTTCCACACCAGCTTCTGGGCGATAATATACATCACGGCAAATCCGTTCTTGATAATTGAGTTCAGCTCGTGCTCCAGCCGCTCCGACACCTGCGGCGGAAGGTCCTCGCCGTACATGGATGTGGCCTTCCGGTAACAGATTTCCCGCAGCTCCTGGTCGGAATTGGGAATCACCGGCGGGCACTTGTCCGGGAACACCGGGCTCATCTTCTCCACCATGTCCGCGATTTTGTTCGTGTTGGTCACCACCACCTCCATCGCCTTTTCCTCGCCCAGATAGGAAAATTCCTGCAGCATCTCCTCGGTGGTCCGCAGATACAGGGGCGGCTGGCTGTCCTCGTCCGATTTCATCTTCTTGCAGGCAAATAAAATTTCCCTGTAAATGGCGTCCTCCGGATCCAGAAAATGCACGTCGCAGGTCGCGCAGACCGGCTTATTGTACGTTTCCCCCAGCTTCACAATCCGGCGGTTGATATCCTTTAAATCCTCCCACGAATTGATGTGCTCATAGGCGCCCTTCTCGGAGGCCAGCATAAACTCGTTGTTCGCCAGGGGCTGAATCTCCAGATAATCATAAAATTTCACAAGCTCCTCGATCCGCTCGTCGTCCTCGTCGTCCAGAATCGCGCGGCAGAGCTCTCCCGCCTCGCAGGCGGAGCCCACGATCAGCCCCTCCCGCCACTTCATCAGCTGGCTCTTGGGAATCCTCGGCCGTCTAAAAAAGTAATCCAGATGCCCCATCGATACCAGTCGGTACAGATTGACGCGCCCCACCTCGTTTTTCGCCAGAATAATGGCGTGGTAGCTGGGCTTTTTCTTGATAATCTCCGGAGCGCAGTGGGTGCGCTCGTACAGGGCGTCCAGATCGGAAATCCCCTGTTTTTCCAGGCGCGGAATCATTTTTTCAAAAATCTCCGCCGTGGCCTCCGCGTCCTCCACGGCGCGGTGGTGGTTCACTAACGATATTTTCAGCGCCTTTGCCACCGCGTCCAGCGTGTATTTTGCCATGTGGGGAAAGAGCACCCGCGCGATTCCCACCGTGTCCACCACGGCAAATTCGGTGGAAAGTCCCTGCTCCGCGCCCTTTTTGCATATAAAGCTGTAATCAAAGGAGGCGTTGTGCGCCACGAGCACGCAGTCCTCGCAGAACGCCAGAAATTCCGGCAGCACCTGCTCAATGCCGGGGGCG
>CANPZR010000034.1 GCA_947589175.1 uncultured Lachnospiraceae bacterium
AGTTTCTTAACCTTATTGTGCCTGTTCAATAGCTGCGTATATGTTGGACATATCGGTAAAAACAATAATGATTGTGTCTAAACAAGCCACTTTTGCGGAAAAGGATTCAGAATTGATAAAGAAGATAGAAACATACCAAAGGACGCAACAGCTTCCATCATTTATTGAAGCCGTTAGATCCCTTTGTAAAAAAGGATTGCAGATCAATGAACTTATTAATCAAAAAAGATAGTAAGTACTAAATAAGAAAATATATAATCCTAATGACTTTTGCATACTCACTTAATGAAGATTTGTTTACCATAAATGCAGACAACGTTATAGGGTTAGATTTACAACACAAAAATTAATAATGGAGGCGCTGTAAAAGATGAATAAAAAAACAATAGGTAATAAAACTAAAGGCACTACAAAAATAATAGAGCTATTTCTTTTAATTATGCTCTTGTTGATTAGCATGAGCGGGTGTGGAAAGGCCTCTGAATCTTCTGAGACTCCTGAGTCTCCTGAGCTTTCCGAGCTTCCCGAACCATCAGGTAAGTATTATAGCGAAACATTTGATGGAGCATATTTTGAATTTGATGGTAAATCTACATGTTACTTATATATCGGAGATGGAGAGGGACATGCGAAATATAAATATGTAGCTAACAAAGAAGATGTACGTGAACATCTGGATAATGATGGCAATATTCACAAAGCATACGTTATTTATATTTCTGATATAAACAGTAACGCCTCACGCAGGTTACTTTTCGACACTTATGATGACGTTATATTTGAAACTGATTATGGACTATTTAGTAAATAGACAATGCTGTCATAATATATGGAGAAGAAAAGAGCATTTGTGCATTATGAAGAAAATAATTATTAGCGGCGAGATAGTGCATGCCAATAAAAAATAAGAAGTATTAACAATTTAAACATAAGGAGGTTTCGGTATAATGGAAAAGGAAGAAGTTTTAGTTAGAAGCAGACGGTCGTTGCCAATCATCCCAGTAGCACTTATTGCTATTGGGATATGTAGCATTATTATAGCATTTGTAGCTATAGGAGAGGGTAGTCACTATACTATCTATAGTCATGAGCCGTACTGGGATGACGAAGATTATATGATAATATCTGTATGCTTTGCAGTTTTGATAATTGGTATAGTATTTTATATTTATTCAGGAAGATGTTTTATGGTTGTGACAGATAGGAGAGTATATGGGAAAGTAGCCTTTGGCGCACAAATTGATTTACCATTAGATATGGTATCTGCTGTTGGTGTTACAGGAATTATGAAGGGAGTCGTGGTTGCCACATCTTCTGGAAGAATTAAATTTATGTATGTTGCAAATGCGTCAGAAATTCATGCTGTTATTAATGATTTATTGATAAACAGGCAAGAAAGTAATAAACATGGTTCAATTAATACAATACAACAAGAAATTAGCGAGGCAGATGAGTTAATGAAGTTTAAGAATCTGCTTGATAACGGAATTATTTCTCAGGAAGAATTTGAGGCAAAGAAGAAGCAATTATTGGGAATAAAGTAATAGAATATACTTTGCGGTAGTGGGGATTTCTAATGACCTGCTGCCGCCTTTTATTCTGATTTACACTGATAAAAGAGCCATAAGTTCTTATTTGTCTGTGATAATCCTGTCCGCAATAATTCTATCTGCAATCTGTTCCAAGGACGAGCTTCTCTCCATGCCGATCAGATCCGGATAAAAGATGTAGTCGCTCAAATTTTCCAACCCCGTATTAACCTCTAAAAATTTGAGCCAATAGTCCATGTCTGCTTCTATTATATCTGCATTTTCTTCCATAATAGAAGCCGCTTTTTCAACCAGTTCCATGACTTCTGACATTTTTGATTTATCAATTTCAGGTGTTTTCATTTTCCGCCTCCGATTTCTTGCTGATTAGTTTATCAAAATCTTCGCTTGTTTTTTGCAAAAGAAGTCATTCAGTATTCTCCTTCCTGCGCGAATCAGTAATCTAGTCTGCGACATCTTCCTCTGTAACGAACCCTGCCAGAGACGCCTGTCCTTTCATCTGTTCCTGAAACTTCTGCAAGGAGCATAAGGACAGTCTGGAGAAGTACCCTGAAATGAGGGAGCGGATGTATAAGCTGCTGAACGAGGGCAGACAGCAGAATAAAATGCAGAGCAGAGGGAAATGGAGTGAGGAAGAATTGAGGTGAAAATTTCACAAAAAATTCAGTTTTCAAAAGGTATTATCCAATGTATAATAAAACCAGGCGATGATACAGAGGATATTCCAGACAGTTATGTTATTTTTATAACTGAAAATGATGTAATGAAAGGTAATCAGCCGATATATCTAGTAGAGCGGTATGTTACGATCGGGGAAAATAAAGTATTGTTTGGTGACGGTTCGCATATCCTATATGTGAATGGCAAATACAGGGGCGATGATGAAGTCGGTAAGTTAATGCACGATTTTTCATGCACCAACCCTGATGATATGAATTATGAAGTGCTTGCTAAGAAAGCAAGATATTTCAAGCAGGATGAGAAAGGAGTGGCGGCTATGTGTAAAATTATGGAAGATATGAGGAATGAAAAAGAAAAAGAAGTTAGAATAGATAATGCGCTCCGCATGATTAAGGACGGAGAATTGCCATTAGAAAAAATAGCATTGTATTCTGGCTTATCAGTTGATGAAGTTAAGGGGTTAGCAACACCAGTTATGGCGTAGCAAGAAATTTAATAATTTTATAACAGCGTAAAGGCGCATGGAAACAGTAAAATGTAAATCATGCGCTTTTTTGCGTTCAAAGGGGAGGAACATGAGCGACAACATTCAGGCCAACACCGCAGGGCAGATGCCGTCCTGCTTGCAGCATCAGATTGAAAAGACAAGATATTTGATAGAGGTACACTTTTCAGACACCAGCGCCCAGAGCGTGGAGGACAGGCTGAAACATGTCATTCTCCATGATTTAGAGCATGGGAAACGGGGCAGTCAGGGAAAAAATATTCACGCAAGCTACTCCTGCATGATGATTTGCACCGCAAGGATATACCAAAAAATGAAACAGGTGGATATACGATTATCGATCCTAAGGTGCAGCGAAATTAATTTGGAGAGAAATGTATATTGCAATCTAGAATTGCATATGCTATAATGCCAATAGGCAAAAAAAGTTATAATGTTCCATGTGAACAAAGAACGAAATCCCCCAACCGTATTCCCGTACAGTTGAGGGATTCTTCTTTTCTTTTATAGTGGCAAAGCACCCACTAGGCTATTCGTTGTCCTTACGGTCACTATCTAACCATTTGATGATGTAGTGGCAGGCTACACCAGCCGCAACAGCGACTAAAAAAGTTATAACGCACTCCATGTGAACACCTCCTCCTGTTGCCAGGTATCGGTAGGACAACATAGAAATTATATCATAACTTTTCAAGAAATTCGACATTTTTTTACTTTGTCTTCAAACACTCCATATCATGTTCGACCGATAGCGCAAGGATTCCAAATTCATATGAATAATGTTGGCTTCCACGACATTTCCCCGGTCAGGTAGCGGTAAAACAGGTCCATTTACACAGATAAAAGAGTCATAAGTTCTTATTTATCTGTGATAATCCTGTCCGCAATAATTCTATCTGCAATCTGTTCCAAGGATGAGCTTCGCTCCATGCCAATCAGATCCGGATAAAAGATGTAGTCGCTCACATTTTCCAACCCTGTATTGACCTCTAAAAATTTGAGCCAATAGTCCATGTCTGCATCTATTATATCTACATTTTCTTCCATAATGGAAGCCGCTTTTTCAATCAGTTCCATGACTTCTGACATTTTTGATTCATCAATTTCTGGTGCTTTCATTTTCCGCCTCCGATTTCTTGTTGATTAGTATATCAAAATCTTCGCTTGTTTTTTGCAAAAGAAGTCATTCAGTATTCTCCTTCCTGCGCGAATCAGTAATCCAGTCAGCGACATCTTCCTCTGTAACGAACCCGGCCAGAGACGCCTGTCCTTTCATCTGTTCCTGAAACTTCTGCAAGGATCATAAGGACAGTCTGGAGAAGTACCCTGAAATGAGGGAGGACGAATGGATGTGAAAATTTCACAAAAAATTCAGTTTTCAAAAGGTATTATCCGATGTATAATAAAAGCAGCGAAAGAAGGTGATATTGTTGAATACAACGGAGCAAATACATCTGGAGGATTTAGAGCGTTTGAAATCACTCCGGTATATGGACGATGATTTTATGACTGTCTGCCTTGCAGATAATTTTGAGGGTGTGGAACTGATATTGCAGATTGTTTTAGGAAAAAGGAACATAAAAGTCAAGTCAGTCCGGACGCAGGAACCGTTAAAGAATCTACAGGGGCGCTCCGCAACCTTGGATGTTCATGCGGTTGACAGTGACAACAAGGAATTTGACGTGGAAATTCAAAGGAAAGACGCAGGGGCAGGCGCAAAAAGGGCAAGGCACAACAGTAGCCTGCTGGATGCGCATATATTAAAAGCAGGCGATGATACAGAGGATATTCCAGACAGTTATGTTATTTTTATAACTGAAAATGATGTAATGAAAGGTAATCAGCCGATATATCTAGTAGAGCGGTATGTTACGATCGGGGAAAATAAAGTATTGTTTGGTGACGGTTCGCATATCCTATATGTGAATGGCAAATACAGGGGCGATGATGAAGTCGGTAAGTTAATGCACGATTTTTCATGCACCAACCCTGATGATATGAATTATGAAGTGCTTGCTAAGAAAGCAAGGTATTTCAAGCAGGATGAGAAAGGAGTGGCGGCTATGTGTAAAATTATGGAAGATATGAGGAATGAAGCGGCACAAAAAGCGGCACAAGAAGCGGAGCAAAATAAAGCAAAGAAGACAGCAGTACATTTAATAAAGTTAGGTAAAATGACTTTAGAGGAAATAGCAGAAGCTACGGAATTATCCCTTGATGTAGTGAAGGAGTTAGAAAACCAATCAATGCAGTTGGCATAACTAATATCACAATTTCATATCAAAACAACAGCGTAAAGGCGCATGGACGCAGTAAAATATAAACCATGCGCTTTTTGCGTTCAAAAGAAGTCATTCCGTATTCTCCTCCCTGCGCGAATCAGTAATCCAGTCAGCGACATCTTCCTCTGTAACGAACCCTGCCAGAGACGCCTGTCCTTTCATCTGTTCCTGAAACTTCTGCATAGCATAAATATACTTCTTCATTTTCAAGCATAAATTTCCCTTTCAAAAAGTCATAGTATTCTGAAGAATGGCATACTTCTATCTGCAGTTTCTGGCTTTAATATTCCAGTCAAAGGATCTGCCCCCTTCCAGTTAGCGCTATTTAATCAGCATTAGCGCAAAACTCAAATATATCTATTTGTCCAATCTTTTTCATTAATTTAACAGCTTTTGCATACCTAATATCTTTAATTATTAAACACGGTAATTCTTTGGATAATGCTAATAATTGCGAACTGGAAATATCTAAATTAAAAGCTTTTTTTATCTTTATCAAATCCTTAATTCCATTGACCGGCATTTTTATCAGAAAAACATTTCCCTCCTGACTGAATTTAATAGCATCTTCTTTTTCCTTAACGCAAATTTGACATTCATCTTTATACCATTCACTAAAATTTGGGATTTTGCAGAAAGGTGATTCAATATCATAATCCGACATATCAACACAAATCACTTCCTCTGCATTCGGAACCTGTTTCATCAAAAACACGAGACCTCCTCCATCATCGCCAATTGCTAGATAGTCATGCTGATACATCTGAACTTGTAAATCATCATTCATTTGTTTTAATTCATCTAATGAATATAAAATTGTTCCTCCATCAAAACTTATTCCATTATTTACTTTTAAAAATTCTTTATATTGCGTAGGTATAACTAATTTATGCTTACTTTCAAAATCATTAAATTGTTCAATGATATTCATTATTTATTTAAATGCCCCCAATCCATCAAAATATTTATAAGCATCCTTAAGTGATACAATTAACCAATTCTTACTATTTTCCTGATTTCCTCTAATAAACAGCCTCATGCATCCTTTTCGGCCAGTTCGTTTCTTTCATTATAGCGGTACCCTCCGGTCACGTCAACTCCATCGCCGCTGTACCGCTCCTTCTCCCCCCTGTCCCTATTGTGACATTTTAATTTGAGTTTGTCCGATAACTACCGTCAAAACCGAAAACTGCAATCCCTTTTTCATTCTGGTATTCAATTTCTCCGTTGTGCCTGACATTACTGAATAGCGGAAAGCCTTGATTTTACTGCATTTTTTGATGTTGCGTCTGGCACGTCCTTCTTCAGTAGGACAACATGGAAATTAAATCATAGCTTTTCAAGAAATTATTATTTATCTGTGATAATCCTGTCCGCAATAATTCTATCTGCAATCTGTTCCAAGGACGAGCTTCGCTCCATGCCGACCAGATCCGGATAAAAGATGTAGTCGCTCAAATTTTCCAACCCCGTATTAACCTCTAAAAATTTGAGCCAATAGTCCATGTCTGCATCTATTATATCTGCATTTTCTTTGATATAGGATCCGCTAAAAACCGTCACGACAATTTTTTTAATCTGCTCATCTGTCACATCGCATTTTTGAGGCGGGAGCCGGAGCGCCCTTTTTGCCATTGTCTCCAAGCTGGTATAAGACCAGTATTGCCGGAATTGGGAAATCTTTAGCTTTTTGTTTCCTGTAACCTCTCGCAGCCTTCTCTGCAGTCCCCGCAGTTCCCGCTTTACCTCCGGATCCTCTGAACCCTGATTTTCTTCCATAATAGAAGCCGCTTTTTCAATCAGTTCCATGACTTCTGACATTTTTGATTCATCAATTTCTGGTGCTTTCATTTTCCGCCTCCGATTTCTTGCAGATTAAGTATATCAAAATCTTCGCTTGTTTTTTGTAGTTTCATTCATTTCTGAACCATATATCCGATTGCTTCCTCAACTGCTGCATTTAAAGTTTTTCCGTGTTCTATCGCATACACAGCAATCGTCCGATGCAGTTCAGGGCTGATTCGCACATTGAATGTTCCTTTATATGGTTGTTCCGGTGCTATGTTCCGTTCTTTGCAATCTTCAAGATAATCATCTATAACTCTTTGAAAATCCTGCTCTAATTCCTGAACAGAACTTCCCTCATAAGATAACAACGATTTAATACCAATCACTTTTCCATAAAGACAGCAGTCCTCTTTCGAATACTCTACCGTCCCATTATAATTCTGATATGACAAAAGATTGCTCATAACAAACCATCCTTCCTTAATTTCTCTATTACTTGCTCTAATACATAACGTTTTATTATTCCATTTGGATGCGGTCTATGAAAATTTATGACATCATTACTTCCTTCTTTACAGAACTTTACGCCAGATCCAGTTCCGCTCTGTTTTAACTCATATCCAAAATATGATAGCAAAGACTTCATCTCATCGAAGGTAAAATCTTTTGGTTTTTTCAGTAATCTTTCTAATAATTTATCTTTCTGACTCACCATTCTCCTCCATACTTCAATTATAGGGTAAAAAAACAAATTTTGCAACTATTTTTAGTTGCTCTTTTGTCAATTCTTATTTTTTCCTCTTTTGATTTTCCAACTAAATTTCATCAACTAATCGATATTTTCTATTAGTATTTGTGCCTTCATATTCAACATCCGGCATTTCTTTCAAAAGCACTCTGGTGCGTGCAGCACTTAAACCAATCGCTTCCGCTATATCATTTGTTTTTGATAACCCATTTTGGCTCAAATATTCGCGTATCAACCTTCGATTCTCTTCCGTTTTTCTTCGCTTGTTTTCTTCGCTTGTTTTCTTCGCTTGTTTTCTTCGCTTGCTTTCTTCGCTTGTTTTCTTCGCTTGTTTTTTCACAAATTCCAAAGTCAAGCGAGTTCTATCCGGATTATAACTTTCCTCAACAACAGGTGCTGTCCAGCCTTCATTTTCCCATACTTGGTAAATATCCGGAATACCACTTCCTGCTCTCTCGCCTATACCAATCATATTGAACATCTTCATCAACGTCTTATTTCTAGGATCTGAAATTCCTCCACGCAGCATCTGTTTCTTACCAGTGCGAATACTTCCTGGATTCTCCATAACCAATCTGTCTTCCTCTTTTTTAATCACAACTCCACAAGACAGGAAATAATCTGTATTTACCAAACAATTAACTAACGCTTCCCGTACCGCTTTATGAACAGGCGTGTCGTCAATTCGCGTAATTCCATCCAATTTAAATGGTTTCTTAATATCCTTTGCAATTTTGCTATTTACTCTGAAGAAGAAATCAAAAATATTTCCCGTCCAATCACCAGAACTTGATTGGAGACGATCTGTCCAGCGTATTGTAGGATCAAGCATTTCCCTATAATCCAAAAAGTACTCCGGGAACTCTCTGACAATATTATATTCTTCTCCAAACATCAGCAGACCGGCTGTTGTAGGATGCAATACACCATCTTCATTATAAGCCGCAGCGCCAATCTTCACCATATATTCTTCATCTGATAAATTGTGAAAAACATGCTCTGGGCGATAACTTTTATGATGATTTCTATACCCTTTTAAAGACTCTGTATCAATTACGGAAATATCAAATTGCTCAACAATCTTCATATCTGCTGTTTCTTCAGCCGCATCACGAAGCATAGCTTTAATCTCTGCTTTAGAACAATGATAATCACCTTCCCAATCTCTGCGATAGCTGCCACCAAATAAATCATTGTTAATATAAACCGGCTTTTGATCCCGTCTTGCTTTAGGTACATAAATAACTAAAATCACATCACCATTAACTTCATAGGATTCTACATTCTTATCTGATAATAAATTAGTACTTATTTTCTTGGTATCATGTAATGTGTTCCATAGATTTCGCTTCAGTTTAGCAACATCCTTTAAACCCGTAGTGTACCATGAACCATCTTGTCGTTCGCCCACTCCAAGAATAATTACTCCACCATTAGAATTAGCAAACGAGGAATATGATTCCCATATTGCTATTGGCAATCCATTTTCTGCCTTTTTTACTTCTCTGCAATTATCTTCTCTGTATTTATCGAAATTCGATAAATCAAATAATTCAGGCATGCAAATCCCAACTCCTTCTCTGCTAAAATATCTAATATTTTATAACTATTTATACTTTTTTGCAAGTACAGATTTTCCGCATCACAACCGACAAAGCATGATATATTTTTCATCTATCGCACGCCATGAACGCTGCGGCCATACGGTCTGCTTCCCCTCGGCTGATACCATATTTTTTTGCCAAATCTCGCCAGTTATTTTTTACAATGCTCTTTATAAAATCCACAATTTGTGTTGCCGTCTCTCTATCCAGCCCATAACAAGGCGCTGCCTCTATTGCCAGTTCAAAATCAATACTCGAATCATTAGAATCCACATTTAATGACAAATATTTCCCATAAACATCTGGGTTCACATCATAGAGAGGAGATAGTTCCCACCCCTCATCCGATACTATAAAACCATGATTTCTAAAATGATCATCTGTATTAGAAACTGCCATGCTGAATACAACCCGCTTCCACAACTCAATTAAATCGCGTTTCGGCTTTGCTCCACATGCTTTAATAAATGAAACCATCTCCAGATAACTACTTCCATCTGACGCATTTGCTCCATCCTTTTTTCCTAACAATGTCATGGCAGAAGAAAAATGAACTCTCCGCTCGCCCTCCCGGTCAAATCTTTTAACAAGAAACGTAGTTCCCAATTTGGAAAATCTTTCTGCTTTCGCCTCTGGCACATTGAGACCGCACATGACAGCAAGTTCATGAACCACCATCTCCCACGCACCCGAATTAAAATCATCCTGTCTGGATGGAAATTTTGCTATCCACAGTTTGCCATCCGGCGCCATCACAGAAGCCTTCGGTCTTGCTCCTCCCAGAGATGAGCCCGGTGCAAGTAACTGTTTTAACCATTTATCACTCAATCCGCTGTCATCGTTTTCAAAAAAAATGGACGCTTGCTCCAGTTCTCTCAAAGAAGTCCACGGAGGAACAGAAAATTTTTCATCATTTGATAAAAAATCCCCCTCCGGATCTGTCTTAAAGCGAAGTCCCCCCATACGCGACTCATCATACACACCCAAAAGATAATCGCTTTCCATAAGTTTGTCCGGCTTTTCTCCCACTGTTTTCGCCCGAATTTCCTCACGCCGATTCAACAGTCTTCTTCCCCATCTGTCCGGACAGGAATCAGCAAACACGCCAAAAATGTTTTTATCATCACTCACATACTGCCTTCCCCTGTACAGCTGCAGGTCCGGATCCAGTACCATATTGACTTTCTCAATCCATTTTTCTTCATATTCAAAAGAATAAAATTCCCTTCCCCTAGTCTGCTGAATATATATAACGCCAATCTGTTCATTATAAAAAGACAGGAAATCAGCAAACACATAGATTTTTTTATCATTCCCCATAAGCCTATCTCCTCTTATCCACTCTTTTCCTGACAGGCAGCCCCAGATCCTGCAATTTGCGTCCAAGCTCGTCATCCTTCGCAACAAGCAATAAATCTTTATCCATATAGTTGAGCGCATGAAGTACGGCAGCATAACTTCCTATTGATACAGAGGGAGCGCCCTTTTCAATGGACACCAATGTAGCTCTGCTGATTCCCGCCCTTTCCGCTACAAGCTCTGAAGAAATTTTCCGCCGCAGTCTGGCATATTTTATCTGTAATCCCATTTGCTCTAATATTTTTTGCGTCTCCGGTAATAATATAACAGATCTTTTTGGCACATTATCATCTCCTTATGTATATAATATTATACAAAATATCCATATTTGTCAATTTTTATTTACATAGTTCTGAAAAAAATAAATTTACAAATAAATTTTCTAAGAATAAATTTTTTCAAAAACCTATTGACAAATCGAACTTTTCTGTTATACTAAAGAAGTCGCTTTAATTAGGACATGGGATCTTAGCTCAGCTGGGAGAGCATCTGCCTTACAAGCAGAGGGTCATAGGTTCGAGCCCTATAGGTCCCATTCAAGTTTTTCCAGAGATTTTTTAGAAATCTCTGGAGAGGCTTATCATATATGTCAGGACAGATGTCTTGGCAGCTTGGATGGCGGGATAGCTCAGTTGGCAAGAGCACACGGTTCATACCCGTGGTGTCGCTGGTTCAAATCCAGTTCCCGCTATTGCGTACAGCCCTGGAGATGGTCTTCAGGGTTTTTATTGTATTACAGGGTATTTTTAGATGCGCGGCGACGCTCCGTTTCAGGCGCGAGGCGCCGATCATTTGAGGATGCTGAAAAAGATTGAAGGAAATGAGGGATACGATGAGAATTGGAATGGGATACGACGTCCACCGGCTGGTGGAGGGACGGGAGCTTGTGTTAGGCGGCGTCACGATTGATTACGAGAAGGGACTTCTCGGACACTCGGACGCGGATGTGCTGCTGCACGCGATTATGGACGCTCTGCTGGGAGCGGCGGCGCTGGGAGATATCGGGAAGCATTTTCCGGACACGGATCCGGCCTACAAGGGCATTTCCAGCATCCGGCTGCTGGAGCATGTCAAAGAACTGATTCGGAGCGAGGGGTACGAGGTGGAGAACGTGGACGCCACCATTATCGCCCAGCAGCCCAAAATGCGCCCCCACATTGACGCGATGCGGGAAAATATCGCGCGCTCTCTGGGCGTGGAGCTCTCGCGTATCAGCGTAAAAGCCACCACCGAGGAGGGCCTGGGATTCACCGGAAACGGAGAGGGAATCTCCTCGCAGGCCATTTGTCTGTTGAGAGAGGCGGACGAACGGTGATAGAGGAAAACGGAGCGCTTTGGGACGCCCGGAAGATGGATGAGTATGCCGGCTTGTGGAAACGGGCGTTTGGCGACACGGATCAATATATCCGCTATTATTTTTCCGGAAAGGCGAAAAAAAGCATCATTTATGAAAACCGAACGGGAGAAAAACTGGCGTCTATGGCATTTTTTACCCCGTATGCGGCATATTACCAGAAAAAACGGCGTACTCTCGCATACATTGTGGGCGTGGCCACGGAGGAAAAATACCGCCGCCAGGGACGCATGAGAAAAACTCTGACAGCGGGAATAGACGCCCAGAAAAAGGCAGGCGCGCCGATTGTCTTTTTGTGCCCGGAAAATCCGTCTGTGTACGAGCCGCTCGGTTTCATCGACACATACTGGCGGAAGACTACGATTGTAACCGGATACGGCGGCGCGCCCGCAGAGCTGACCGCGATTCCCTGGCAGGATTTATCCGGCAGGCAAAAAGAGTCAGCGGCGGCTTTTGCGGGAAAAATGCTGACGGCTGAATCCTTTGACTTATATCTGGAACACTCGGTAGATTACTATGAAGAAGTAAACCGGGAGATGCAGGCTCTGGACGGGGAAGTGCTCACGCTGTGGCGGGGAGAAAATGCGGTGGCAATAGCTGACCGGATCTGGGAGGACGGACACCACGAAATTGAGGAATTGATTGCATCACGCGAAATGGCGGAATCCGTAATAAGGACGCTCGCAGGCAGGCTGAAATCTGACAGGCTGGTGATTGTGGACAGCTATTTTATCTCCCATCTGGAGGGCGAGGGCATCTGCCAGAAAATACAGGACAAGCCCTATATTATGATAAAAAATACTGACGGGAGCCTTGCGGCGCCGGTATCCTGCTATATAAATGACCTGACCTGAAAAAATCCCGGCAGGAGGAAAAATGCGCCGAAAAAGAGTAGGGTAATTCCGATGCACAGAATCATCCGCACCCGGTTCATGGGGCGGCACACGATTCCTACGACGCCCAGGCTGATCACCCCTCCGGTCAGAAGATTCAGCGTGCTGACGGTCATGCCGTCCAGCCGGAGCGGTCCGGCGAGAAATTGAATACACAGCAAAATGGCGGTGAGTCCGATGGCCGCGGGCAGTGAAATACGCAGAACATGGCGAAGAAAACCTCCTGTGCTGACCTCGCTGTCCGACTCCAGCGCCAGAATAAAGCTGGGAAGGCCGATGGCCGTGGCGCCGATGAGGGTGAGCTGAATCGGTATAAAGGGATAATTTTTCCCCAGAAGAATAAAGCATATGCACAGGAGGACGGAGTAAATCGTCTTTGTCAGATAGAGGGCGCTGACGCGCTCGATATTGGCAATGACAATCCGTCCTTCTTTTACGATATTTTTCATGGCGGAAAAATCCGAATCCATCAGCACAATATGGGCGGTCTGCCTCGCGGCGGCGGCTCCGTTTGCCATTGCGATTCCGCAGTCGGCGTCCTTTAGGGCCAGCACATCGTTGACGCCGTCCCCCACCATCGCGGTCACATGGCCCGCTTTCTTGTTCGCCTCCAGAATTTCCTGCTTCTGCTCCGGCGAAACCCGACCGAAAACCGTGTAATACTCCATTTCCCGCTGCCGCTTTTCTGGCTCGTCGGACAGATCGCCGGCATTGATACAGCGGTCGGCGTTTCGGATTCCGGCCCGCTGCCCCACAGCGGAGACCGTGGCGGCGCTGTCCCCGGAAATGAGCTTGATCGACACATTCTGACTGGCAAAATAATCAAATATTTCAGCGGCGTCCTCCTTGATCTGATCCGATAAGAGAATCAGCGCCAGCGGATTTTTTTCATCGGTGAGCAAAAGGACGCGGTAGCCCTTTTTCTCGTAAGCCTCCGCCTTTTCTAACGCCTCCTTTTCCTCCGTGAGAAATTCCGGCGCGCCCAGGAGAAAGGTCCCCTTTTCTTCAAAGGTGACGCCCATGTATTTCCGGCTGGAGCTGAACGGAATCCGGTCCGTGATGGCAAATGGCTTTGTGTCGTGGAAATACGCCTGCAGCGCATCGGTGGTGGCGTTCGTCTCGGAAAAAGCAAAGACCAGTCCGTTTAAAATTTCTTCAATTTCGTCAGAAATTTTTTCTTTAAATAATTTTTCTTTAGAATTTTTTTCATGCTCACTTGAATTTTTTTCATCTAAAAGTAAATCGGATCGCACAAACGGAATAACAGAATCCACCGTAAGCTCCCCGGTGGTGATAGTGCCAGTCTTGTCCAGGCACAGCACGTCAGTCCGCGCCAGCGCCTCGATTGCCTCCATCTCCTGCACCAGCGCCCGTTTGCGCGCCAGACGCCCAACGCCGAGAATAAAGGAAACGCTGGTGAGCAGCACCAGTCCCTCCGGAATCATGCCCAGCACGCCCGCCACCGTGCCGACCAGGCTGTCTGAGAGCGTATTTCCCGCCCGGAAATACTGGATGCAGAACAGAATCAGACCGATGGGGATAATGGCGTAGCTGACATAACGGATAATGGAGCGGATTGCCGCCTGCATCTCCGAGGAAGCCCTTTTTTTGGTGCGCGCCTTTTCCGTCAGCTTCGCGGCGTAGCAATCTTCTCCGGTGCGCAGCACCTCGCAACGCCCGGTTCCGGCCACGGCAAATGTGCCGGAGTAGAGCAGATCCCCTTCTTTTTTTAATACGGGAACCGACTCGCCCGTAATCATGGACTCGTTGATTTCAAGCCCCTCGGAGACGAGAACTCTGGCGTCCGCCGCCAGCTGGTCCCCGTTTGTTATTTCCAAAATATCCTTTGGCTGAATTTCTTCAATGGGAATTTCCCGAATGACGCCCTGTGTTCGCCCGTCCCATGAATCCCCGGACTCGTTTTCCGGCACCACCAGCCGCGCCTTCGTGGCGGTAATCACGGTGAGGGAGTCAATGAGCTTTTTCACCTTCAGCTCCTGCACGATTCCGATGAGGGAATTGGCGATGACAACGCCCATAAAAAGCATATTTTTGTACTGACCGGATATCACAATCAGACCTGCCAGAATGACGTTGAGCAGGTTAAAATAAGTAAGAGTATGTGAACGGATAATCTGTCCCGTTGTTCTCGTTGATTTCATAGTACCCCCATTTCTGGGCGGCTTATCGCAAAATACGACACTCCCCCTAACCAGTATATCCCAGGACAGGGGACAGGTCAACCAAAAACTTTTCAGGCCATATCTGCTTGCTGTGCTGCCTCTCCCATTGAAAACGCGTCTTAAAAATAAATTTTTAAATTGAAATTGTTAATCTTCTCATTTGAGAGTATTTAATAATTGTTATAGGTTATCATAAAGAATACCGTCAACCCTTGAAA